>DASWTW010000195.1:0-11166 GCA_036401895.1 Herpetosiphonaceae bacterium
AGTAGCGCAGGCCAAAGACTGGCGAGACGTCTTCCGGCTTACGCGGCGACAGTTTCGTGTTCATGGCTGAGTCTCCTCGTGAGAAAGCTGTGATGGAGATCGAGCAACACGGGTAAGGATTTCACCAAATGATTAGTCGTAGTCGGTGTAGTCGCAGTTCGTGGTGTACTGTGAGCCGGTCTCACCGGGATAGCGAGGCTCGGCCATGAGGCAGCCGTTGACACCGTTGACCTCGGCCTCTTCTTCTTCCAGGTAGCGCAGGCCAAAGACTGGCGAGACGTCTTCCGGCTTGCGTGGCGACAGTTTCGTGTTCATGGGGGCGTCTCCTTGGGACGACATCCAGCGTTAATCAAGGTATGCGTCGTAGTCGATGTAGTGCAGCTGGTGACGTGTTCAGGAGTGGCGCCGAGATCGCCGGATTAAAGAAGATGTTGGCTACAGTGTTACATCCAGCGACCCCGTTGATCTCAGCTGCGTCCTCTTGCGGGCAGCGCAGCCTAAAGATCGGCGTCACTTCTTCCGACTTGTGTGGCGATGGTTTGATGGCCCTGGCCGAGTCTCCTCGCGAGGAAAAGTGATGGAGCTCGGGTCAAATCAATGGGGGTTCGCTACCGGCTAGTCGTAGTCGGTGTAGTCGCAGTTGGTGGTGTACTGAGTGGGGGTCTCGTCAATCGGAGGTTGATCGTACATGAGGCAGCCGGCCACGCCGTTGACCTCGGCCTCTTCTTCTTCCAAGTAGCGCAGGCCAAAGACTGGCGAGACGTCTTCCGGCTTGCGTGGCGACGGTTTCGTGTCCATGGGGGAGCCTCCTTGTGAGGAACTAGAATTTGATATTGATTAAACCAGATGCAATGTGTAAAGCTAAGGTTTAAGCGGTACAATAAAGCGATACAATGGCGATACAGCATCAACAATACAAATAGCGTGCTAACTACGTACTAAGATATACTTAAAACAATTCATCAATCCCCTCGTACGTGTGCCGTCCTACATGGCTGGAGGAGCGATGCAAGGGCCAACATCGTTTGGTCGCTGGCTGAAACAGCGGCGCAAAGCACTAGAACTTACTCAGGACGACCTGGCCCGGCTGGTCAACTGCTCTGAAATTACTATTCGCAAAATCGAAGCCAACGAGCGACGACCATCCAAGCAGATCGCCGAGCTGCTAGCAGACCAACTCAGCATCGCGCCGAGCGAGCGGACGGCCTTTCTTCAGTTTGCCCGTGGCGAGGCCGACGACTCGGCGCTGACGGAGCAGCTGGCCGGGCAGCATCGCGAGCCGGTTCACTGGCGCACATCTCAGCGACCGACCAATCTTGTACGTCCGCTGACACAGCTGATCGCGCGAGCCCAGGAGATCGCCGCGCTCCGGCATATCCTGCTGCACGGCGAGACTCGGCTGCTGACCGTTGCCGGACCCGGCGGCATCGGCAAAACCTCGCTGGCACTTGAGGTCGCCTACAAGCTGATCGACGAGTTCACCGACGGCGTGTTCCTGGTGACGCTCGACACCATCACCGATCCCCAGATGATCGCCCCGACGATCGCGCAGACGCTGGGTCTGGTCGACGTCGATCAGCAGCCGCTCCGCGCCCGCCTGATCGGCCACCTGCGCGACAAGCATCTGCTGCTGGTTCTCGACAACTTCGAGCATATCGTTGGAGCCGCGCCGCTGGTCACCGAGCTGCTGGCGGCCTGTCCGTGGCTGCATATCATTGTCACCAGCCGCGCGCCACTGCATGTGCGTGGCGAGCGACAATTCATGGTGCAGCCGCTGCCGCTGCCCGAGCCACAGCAGTCCGTCACGCTTGAGGCCGCGCAGCAGTATGGCGCGGTTGCGCTATTTACCGCGCGGGCTCAGGCCGCACGCTCCGGCTGGGAGCTGACCGAGCAAAACGCGTCCGCCGTCGTGGCGCTGTGCCAGCAGCTGGACGGCCTGCCGCTCGCGATCGAGCTGACGGCAGCTCATAGCCGGCTGCTTGCGCCGCACGAGATGCTCGCGCAGATTCGCGCCAAAAGCCCGATGCTCGCCGCTGGCTTTCGTGACCTGCCGACGCGGCAGCAGACGCTGCGCAACGCGATCGATTGGAGCTACAACCTGCTTGAGCAGGAGACTCAGAAAGTCTTTGCGCGGCTATCGGTCTTCAACGGCGGCTGCACGCTTCAGGCCGCGCTGGCGATCTGCGGCGATGTGCGTCCGGCCGATACACCGACCAATCTTCTGGACCAGCTTTCGATCCTGGTCGATCAAAGCCTGCTGCGTCGCGAAGAAAGCCAGGACGGATCGTCGCGCTTTGCGATGCTCAACACGATCCGCGACTACGCCCGCGAGAAGCTTGAGATCGCGCGTGAGGCGACCGAGATGCAGGATCGTCATCTCCAACATTTTCTGGAGATCGCCGAGAGCGCGGAGCCGCTGCTGCGTACAGCCCAGCAGCGCGAGTGGGTGGCGCGGCTTGAGCAAGAGCACAACAACTTTCAGGCCGCGCTGGAGTGGTGCCGCGCACAACCGTGCCAACCGCGATTCGGCCTCAGGCTGGCGGGCGCGCTCGGCGAGTTCTGGTATATGCGCAGCTATCCCTCCGTGGGCCGCAGCTGGCTTGAGCTGTTTTTGGAGCGCGACAGCGGTACGCCTACGGCGGAGCGCGCTAAAGCGCTGCACTACGCCGGAATGATGGCCGGCATGCAGGGCGACTCGGCACAGGCGATCGCGTGGTACCAGGAGAGCGTGCAAATCTATCGCGGGCTGGGCAACACCTGGGGCGAGTGCTACGCCCTGGCCGATCTTGGCTATGTCCAGGTGTGGCACGATTACCAGGCCGAGCAGGGCCGCATGCTGCTGGAAGAAAGCCTCGCTCTGAGCCGCCAGACCGGCGATCCCTGGCTGATCGCGCGTGTGACCTTGCGCGCCGGCATGTACTCGTACTACTTCGGCCGCGATCTTGAGCGCGCGCGCGCCCTGCTGGAAGAAAGCCTGGCCCAGGCGCGCATCGCGGGCGATACCTGGAATACCAGCAACGTCTTGATTCCGCTCAGCAACGCGCTGTGGTCGGAGGATGAGGACCGCCGCACGATCGCGCTAGCCGAAGAGGCGCTGGCTCTGGCACGAGCCGTGGGCAATCAGGCCAGCATTGCCCGCGCGCTGAATATTCTGGGCATGATTGCGCTGGCCGACGGCAACGACGAGCAGGCGCGCAGCTATCACACCCAGAGCCTGGATCTGGCCCAGAGCAGCGGCCTCTCGTTTCAGGTCGCCTCGGCGCGCTACCTGCTGGGTTTGGTCGCAATGCACCAGCGCGAGTATCTGGAGGCGCAGGCGTTCTTTACCCAGTGCATCAACGACTACCACAAGCTGAATGATAAGCTGCGCATCGCCCTGTGCATGGTTGCGCTGGCAGGTGTGGCCGAGGCGCTTGGTCAGACGCGGCGTGCGGTTCGCCTGCTCGGCGCGACCGCGATGCTGCTCGATCTGATCGACGCGCGGCTGGAAGGCACCGACCGCCTGGAGTACGATCAGTATCTTGCCGAAACCCGCGCCCGGCTCGATCCTGCGCTCTGGCACGCCGAATGGAGCGAGGGACAAACAATGACACTAGACCAAGCCTTGATCTATGCGGTACAATATACGTCTAAAGCGAAACATCAAGCCACCCAACCGACAACACCTATCTAGCCACTCATCTGTCGCTTCCTCTCCGAGAGCAGGAGAACAACCCCTAGATCGTTTTCAGTATTGGAGGACACCATGTTGACCACACACATCATTCGGGCGTGGAAAGACGAAGAGTATCGGATGAGCTTGAGCGAGGCTGAGCAGGCGCTGCTGCCGGAGCATCCAAGCGGCTTGATCGAAATTTCAGATGAAGCGATGCTTATAGCGGAAGAGCCTCGCACCACCATTAGCACCGCACCGTTCGCACAGTACTAGATTTGTTACCACTGTAAGCTAGCACATAATAGGCATCGCAAGCCAGAGCAGCGTCGCTATTAGGGCAGCGCTGGCGGCTGAATAAAGCAATAGTTTCCAACATCGCTACATTTCTGCTCTCGAAACTGTTACCGGCGCGGCGGATCGTACAGATTCGCCGCGCCGGCCTGGTTAACACGGTCTATCGATCCGCTTAGTCCTGGCGCTCGCGCTGCCGCACACGCTCTTCCAGCGACATGTACGGAAAATCGTAGCCGAAGTAGTGCGGCCCGACCAGCGACAAGCCTTTCGGCGTACGCCAGCGCTCGTTGCAGGGAATGCCTAGCACCTCAACCCGAAAGCCGTAGCGCAGCGACTCGGTCGTGATCGGCTCGCCGGTCTCGGCGTCCAGGATCGTGATCAGATCGGGAACCGACGCCAGCACCGCGCGCTCGGTCTGCGCGACAAGAAACTCGTTCTGGAACTGAATCGTGCAGTGCTGATCGGCCCAGCGCCCGCTCCCGGCGATCGACGCGTGGCCGCGCGTAAAGCCGCGCTCCGTGCGCCGCTGAATATCGCCGATCTTGCCGCCGAACAGCCGGTAGCCGCCGGTCACCTCCAGCACGGCCTCGATCGGGCTGTGGCCGTCGTGGTACGCCTGCCGGATCGCGCGACCAATCCGCTGGCAGAGCGAGATCGTCCCAGGGATCGCCGACTGCTTGAGCTGCCGTCCGGTCATCGGGAAGCAGGCCAGCATCGCCGAGCAGCCCATCTCGATCACCGCCGTCCGGGCGAAGCGCTCGGTCCACAGGTTATCCACCGTGTTGATCACCAGCGTATTGCCTTTGTCGTCGGCCAGCGTAAACGGCGTAGCCGAAATGTCGTCGATCGACATCGTGACCATCTGAATCTCGGGAAAAGCGCGGCCCATGCCATCGGCGTCGATCAGCGGCAGACCCAGCGCCGACGCCACGCTAAACGGCGTGGTCGAGTTCAGGCCGCCGGCCTCGATCGACATCGTCGCCGCGATCGGACGGCCGAGGCAGCGCTCCATCTCACGAAAAGCGCGAATGATCTCGTCGCCCTGCGGGATTTTTTCGACCATCACCGTCGGCGCGCCCATCATCGCCGCCGGCACGATCAGATCGTCGTCGGCCAGCGCTTCCATGTCGAGCAGCTGAACCGGACCGTGGCGCCGGATCGTCTCGATCGCCAGCAGCTTGCCGATGTAGGGATCGCCGCCGCCGCCCGTGCCGAGCACCGCAGCGCCCAGCGCGATCTCTTCCATATCTTCCGCGCCGATCATTCTCATGACGAAACTCCTTCGCGGATAATGGCCAGATCGCCAACCGCCTTGACCCGAATCCGCGTGGCGCTCGACGGCAGGTAGGCCAGCGGCACGTCCTCAACATCCACAATCTCGACTGTTTCCGCCAGCGCTCCGGCCGCGACTGCCCTGGCCCGCGCCTCGTCCTTGGCCTGCGCCAGCGCCGCATCGCGCGACAGCTCATCCAGGCTGAAGATACGATCGACCTCGCCCGAGATCTGGCCGATCGCCGCGCCGACCGCGTTGGCCGCCTCGAAGTGCTCGGGCTTGATCGTCTCCGAAACGCCTTTGAGCGGCCGGCTGATCAAGATCGAGCCGCCGCCGACCAGGATCACCGGCAGATCGTCGGCTACCAGCTTCATGCGATCGATCGCGTCCTCGGTCAGGGCATGAATCCGATCGACTGCCGCCGCGACCAGCGCGGGATCGAGCGCCGACAGCTTTGCTCGCCCACCTTTACGCGCGCGCAGATCGAAGTAGCCCGCCGCCGACGCAATATCGGTCGCCGTCAGCACATCGCCGCCGAAGAGCAGCGCCTGCTGGTGCAGCTCATAGCCCACCGACTGCGGCCCGATCGTCAGCGGCTCGGCGCTCACGATGCTGCCGCCGCCCAGGCCGATCGACAGCACATCGGGCATACGAAAATTGGTGCGCACGCCGCCGACGCGCACCGCCACCGAGGCCTCGCGTGGAAAGCCCTGCATCAGCGCGCCGACATCGGTCGTCGTGCCGCCAATATCGACGACCATCGCGTCTTTCAGGCCCGACAGAAAGGCCGCGCCGCGCATCGAGTTGGTCGGCCCCGACGAGAACGTCAGCACCGGGTAGCGCGCGGCGTACTCAGCGCTCATCAGCGTACCGTCGTTTTGCGTGATGTAGAGCGGCGCGACGATGCCGACCTCGACCAGCGACTGCTGACAGGCACTGATGGTTTTCGCCGCCAGCTCTTGCAGACACGCGTTCAGAATCGCGGCATTCTCGCGCTCAAGCAAGCTCACCCGTCCGATCTCATGCGAAAGGCTGATCGCAGCGTCGGGCACCAGCTCACGCAGCAGCGCGGCCACCTGCTGCTCCGCCGAGTCGTTCACGGGCGAGAAAACGGCGGTGATCGCGACGGCGCGCAGCTCACGGCGGGCGATCTCCCGCGCCACACCGCGAATCTCATCGGGGTCGATCGGCGACAGCTGGCGTCCGTCGAACTCGTGGCCGCCATGCACCAGAAAGCGGTGATCGCCCAGCGCCGAGCGGAGATCTTCCGGCCAGTCAACCATCGGCGGCAGCGCTGCGGTTGCGGGCAGGCCCACACGCACCACCGCAGTCGGCTGGAGGCGGCGCCGCTCCACAATCGCGTTAGTGAAGTGTGTCGTGCCGATCATCACCGCGCTGATGCGATCCAGCGCCGACGGCTCGCGCTCGATCAAAAACCGCAGCGCCGTTACGATTCCTGAGAATACGTCAGGCGTCGTCGGCGTTTTGATCTTCGCCAGCACGCTGTTGCCTTGCATCAGAACGGCGTCGGTGTTGGTGCCACCAACGTCAATGCCAACTCGCATGTAGCTCGCTCCTTGTAAAAGCGCTGCGGTCGCGCTTGTAGCTGATCAAGTAAGGATGAAAGACCGATAGATCGAACGATCGCGAAAACACAGGCGGGCTAGTTAAGCTCGCCGGTCAGCGCGCGATGACAGGCGACCAGATGCCCGGCGCCGATCGGCTTGAGCGGCTGCGCCAGCTCACGGCAGGCCGCGACAGCAAAAGGACAGCGTGAGGCCAATCGACAGCCGCCTGGCGGATTGAGCGCCGATGGAATCTCGCCCGCCAGCACGATCCGCTCACGCTGCGCGATGTTCTCGCCGGGCAGCGCCGACATCAGCGCCCGTGTGTAGGGATGCTCAGGCCGGGCAAACAGCGCATCGCGGCTGCCGATCTCGACGATCTGGCCCAGATACAGCACCGCGACCCGCGAGGCCAGATAGTTGACCACCGCCAGATCGTGGGAGATGAACAGGTAGCTCAGGCCGAGATCCGCCTGAAGCTGGGCCAGCAGATTGAGCAGCTTAGCCTGCACCGACACATCCAGCGCTGAGGTCGGCTCGTCCAGCACCAGCAGCCGTGGCCCGGTCGCCAGCGCCCGCGCGATGCTGACACGCTGGTTCTGGCCCCCCGACAGCTGGTGCGGGTAGCGATTGAAGAATTCTTGTTTCAGGCCAACCTGCGCAAACAGCTCTTTTGCGCGGCTGCCGGCCTCACGCCGTGCGCAGATCTTGTGCAGCAGCAGCGGCTCCATCACCAGCTCGCCTACCGTTATGCGCGGATTGAGCGAGTCGTACGGATCTTGAAAAACGATCTGTGCGTGACGTCGCAGCGCCCGCAGCTCGCGCGCTCCGAGATCGGTCACCGAGCGTCCGGCAAACAGGATGCGTCCGGCGGTCGGCTCTTCCAGGCGCAGAACACAGCGGCCAATCGTAGACTTACCGCTGCCGCTCTCGCCGACAAGGCCCAGCGTCTCACCCGGCCCGATCGCGAACGACACGCCGTCGACGGCATGCACGTAGGAGCTGGAGCGAAAGCCCGCGCGCACCGGATAGTATTTTTTCAAGCCCTCGACATGCAGCAGCGGCTCGGCGCTGGTGCTAGTCTGCGGCTGCGCTGTGCTCATAATGTCTGCTCCCAATGGTGACACGCAACCTCATGGCCCGCGCCAATCGGCTGACGGGGCGGCATCTGCTCGCGGCAGATCTCGGTCGCCAGCGGGCAGCGCGGATGGAAGCGGCAGCCGGTCGGCGGCTTGAGCGGATTGGGCACATTGCCGGGGATCACCGGCAGCGCGCCGCTCTGGCCCAGCTTTGGCCGCGAGCGCAGCAGGCCCTGCGTGTAGGGATGGCGCGGCTGCCCAAAGATCTCGGCCACCGTCGCCAGCTCTACGATCTCGCCCGCGTACATCACGGCGATCACATCGCACAGCTCGGCCGCCATCGCCAGATCATGCGTGATCACAATCTGCGCCGTGCCACGCTGCGTACGTAATTCTTTCAATAGCTGCACGATCTGATACTGCGTCGTTACGTCAAGCCCGGTCGTGGGCTCGTCGGCGATCAAGAGCTGCGGATTGCACGAAAGCGCCAGCGCGATCATCACGCGCTGGCACATGCCGCCCGAAAGCTGGTGCGGGTAGACGCTGAGCCGCTGCTCGGGATCGGGAATATGCACGCTGCCCAGCAGCCGGATCGCCTCATCGCGCGCCTGCTGCGCCGTCATGCCGCGCCGGTAGCGCAGCGTCTGCGTCAAAAGCTGGCCGATCGTCAGCAGCGGATTCAAGGCTGCGCGCGGATTCTGGAAGATCATCGCGATCTCAGTCCCGCGAATCTCACGCATCTGCTTTTCGGACAGCGCCGCCAGATTCCGACCATGCAGCCAGATCGCGCCGCCGGCGATCCGGCCCGGCTTCTTGAGGATGCGCAGGATCGACGCGCCGGTCACGGATTTTCCCGAGCCGGTCTCGCCCACAAGGCCCATGATCTGGCCCGGCAGCACATCGAAGCTCAGGCCGTCCAGCACCTTGACCAGACCGCGCCGCGTTGGAAAGTGCGTGCGCAAGCCCTGGACCGACAGCAGCGGCTCGACGGTTGGCACGAATGATGAGTCAGGTTGAGTCGCAGCGCCGAGCGGGCGGTCGATCTCCAACATAAGGAACCTCTGAGATCCGCTGCGCGCCTAAGCCGTACGCCGTGGATCGAGCAAATCTTGCAGCCCATCGCCGATCAGGTTGAACGCCAGCACGGTCACACCGATCGCCAGGCCGGGGAAGGTGTAAACCCACCAGTGGCCCTGCAAAAACTCTTGCAGGCCCATCGCGATCATCACGCCCCACTCGGCGGTCGGCACGGCCACGCCCAGCCCGATAAAGCTCAACCCCGCCGCCTCCAGAATCGCCCAGCCGGATTGCAGCGTCGAGGTGACCAGGATCGGCGCGAGGGCGTTGGGGAACAGATGGCGGAAGAGCACCCGCGGCCCCGAGTTGCCGATCGCCACTGCCGACATCGCGTACTGCGTCTGCTTGAGGCTAAGAATCAGGTTGCGCATCAAGCGCGCGTAGCCCGGAATATTCAGCGCCGCCGTCGCGACGATCACCGTGAGCAGCCCCGGCCCCAGCGCAAAAGCAATGCCCATCGCGAAGATGAAGCGCGGAAACGCCTGGAGCATATCCATCAGCCGCATGGTCGCCTCGTCCACGAAGCGGCCGACGTAGCCCGAGACGCCGCCGATCACACAGCCGATGATCGCCGAAACCGCCACCGAGGCCAGCGCGATCAGCAGATCCAGCCGCGCTCCGTAGAGCACTCGCGAAAAAATATCGTGGCCGAACTGATCCGTGCCGAACCAGTGGCTCGTGCTGGGCGGCAGCGTAGCTCGCGCCAGATCGAGATCGTACGGATCGTAGGGCGCCAGCAGCGGTGCCAGCAGCGCAGCCAGGATGATCACAGCCAGCAGCGCCAGCCCGATCATGCTGGTGAGGTTATGCCGCAGCGTCCACCAGGCATCCGCCAGCCGCTCACCCTGCGGCGCGTCGTCGGCGTCCACCAGCGAGGCGGCAGGCAGCGTGTTAAAGTTGCTCATGCGTACTCCACCCGAGGATCGATCGCGGCGATCAGCAGATCGACGACGAGGTAGATCAGCACATACGTCAGCGTGATCAGCAGGATAAAGCCCTGGATCGCCGGAAAGTCGCTGGCCAGGATCGCGTTGTAGGAGTAGGAGCCCAGGCCCGGCCAGGCAAAAACCAGCTCGACCAGCACCTCGCCGCCCAGCGCGTAGCCAAAAACGCCCGCGATCATGGTCAGGATCGGGATCAGCGCGTTTTTCAGCGCGTGCTGAAAGATGATCACCCGGCTGGGCAGGCCCAGCGACCGCGCCGTGCGGATATAGTCGGACTCCAGCGCGTCGATCATCGATGCCCGTGTCATGCGCGCCAGCGGTGCCAGCGCCGTAAACGCGACGATCACCACGGGCAGCACCAGATGCGCCGCCGCCGAGCGAAAAACCTCCCAATCGCCGGCCAGCGCCGAGTCGATCAGCAGCCAGCCAGTGATGCGATCCGGCTCCACCAGGCTGGTCGCGAGACGGCCCAGCGGCGCGGGAGCCACGCCCAGCTTGACAAAAAAGACCTGAAGCAGGATCAGGCCCAGCCAGAAGATCGGCATCGACACGCCGATCACGCTGACCACGCGCCCAAGCTGATCAACCCAGGTGTCTTTCGCCACCGCGCTGGCAATCCCCAGCGGCAGCGCCAGCCCGATCGCCAGCAGCATACCCAGCGTGGTCAGCTCCAGCGAGACCGGCAGCCGCTCCCAGAGATCCTGCGCCACCGGCTGCGCCGTCGTGTAGGAGACGCCGAGATCGCCGTACGCGACGAGATCGCGCACGTAGAGGTAGAACTGCTGGATCACGGGCAGATCCAGCCGCGCCTCGCGCATCATCTCGGCCTTCTGCTCGGCGCTGACATACGGCCCGGCCACTCGGTCGATCGGATTGCCGGGCAGGATGCGCGTCAGCAAAAAGGTGATCAGGGTGACGCCCAACAGCACGGGAATCACCCACAGTAAGCGACGAACAGCATACAGGAGAAAGCGCATAGATCGGCCCTGCTACTGCTTATCCATGTAGAAGAAGCGCGGTAGCTCGTCGTTGAGATAGGCGTAGCCCTGAATGTTCTTGCGCATCGGCACGTTCCAGTTGGGCTGCACCAGATACACATGCGACACATCCTCGGCCATGATCTGCTGAATCTCTTTGACGGCTGCCAATCGCGCGTCCTGATCCGTGCTGAGCGTGTACTGCTTGATCAGCTCGTCGACGCGCGCGTTCTTGAAGCGTCCGTAGTTGGCCGGGCTGTCCGAGCGCGCCAGCCACGAGAGATGATAGAACGGATCGTTGA
>DASWTW010000196.1:0-9294 GCA_036401895.1 Herpetosiphonaceae bacterium
GAAAAAGAACAAAGAAACAAAAGAACAAAAGAACAAGATACCGAAACATTCCCGTCGCCTACCCCAGGGGGTGAGGGCCTTGCTACCGAGCAGGTCGCGCATTGGCAGCAGGTCTTCGACGAAACTCACGATGCCGCTCCCGTGGAAGACGCGACCTTCAATATTGCAGGCTGGCGCAGCAGCTACACCGGGCAGCCGATCCCGGCGGCTGAGATGCGCGTCTGGGTCGATCAAACTGTCGATCGGATTGCCGCGCTGAAGCCGCAGCGGGTGCTGGAGATCGGCTGTGGCACCGGGCTACTGCTCTTCCCGCTCGCGCCCGGCTGTGTCGAGTATGTCGCGACGGATTTCGCCGCCGGGCCGCTGTGCAGCGTCGCCGATCAGCTTAAGCGCCAGCCGCTGCCACACGTGACGCTGCTCCAGCGCGCCGCCGATCAGATCGACGATTTCCCCGCCGCCCACTTCGACACCGTGATTTTGAACTCGGTGGTCCAGTACTTCCCGAGCCGGGCCTACCTTGAGCGGGTGATCGAGCGGGCGATCGAGCGTACCGCCCCCCACGGCACGATCGTGCTCGGCGATCTACGCAGCTACACGCTGCTTGAAGCGTTCCATACATCGGTCCAGCTCCATCAGGCAATGGATAGCCTGACACTGCGCCAGCTTCGGCAGCAGGTGCGCCAGCGCGTGGTGAATGAAGAAGAGCTGGCGATCGATCCCGGCTTCTTTGCGGCGCTACGACGACGATGTTCGCGTATCGGGCGAGTTGCGGTGCAGCTCAAGCGCGGCACGGCGCCCAACGAGATGACGCGCTTCCGCTATGATGTGCTGCTCTACCTCGATGACGAGCCGGCGGCAACCGCTCTCGATCCGCTTGACTGGCGGCAGGATGGCTTGACGATCGATCAGATTCGCGCGCGCCTGACGACCGAGCAGCCGGCGTATCTGGCCGTCCGCAACGTGCCGAACGCGCGCGTGCTGGCCCATGTCGAAGCGGCAGCGCAGCTGGCAACCGTCGACGAGCAAGCCACAGTCGCGACGCTGCGGACCGCGCTCCACGATCTTCCGTGTGCGGGGATCGATCCCGAGGATCTCTGGCGGCTTGGCGACAATCTGCCGTACAGCGTCGAGATCGCCTGGGCGAATTCCGGCGATCCGGCGGCCTTCGACGTGCTGTTCCGGCACCATTCAGCGCCTGCCATAGCCCTGATGTCGGATCAGCCGGCGCTGCGCACACCGGGCCAGTACACAAATAATCCGCTGGCCGCGAAAGTTGCCCGAACGCTTGTGCCTGAGCTGCGCGCAATGCTCAAAGCCCATCTGCCCGACTACATGCTGCCGAGCGCGTTTGTGGTGCTCGACGCGCTGCCGCTCACGCCCAACGATAAAGTCGATCGCGGTGCGCTGCCGGCGCCAGACCCGGCGCGCTGGGAGCGGGAGACGGATTATGCCGCGCCGGAGACCGCGATCGAGACGCTGATCGCCGGGGTGTGGAGCGCGCTGCTGGATGTGCCGCAGGTGGGCCGCAGTGATAGCTTCTTCGAGCTGGGCGGCCACTCGCTGCTGGCGACCCAGGTGGTGGCGCGGCTGCGCGAGGCGCTGGCGGTGGAGGTGCCGCTGCGGCTGCTCTTTGATACGCCGCGCCTGGCCGAGCTGGCCCAACAGGTCGACGCCCTGCGCCAGAATGCAACCAATACCGTCTTGCCGCCGCTGGTGGCGCAGCCGCGCCCACCGCGCCTGCCGCTCTCGTTTGCCCAGCAGCGTCTGTGGTTCATCGATCAGTTGCAGCCCCACAGCACCGCCTACCATATTCCCACCGCGCTTCGGCTCCACGGCCCGCTGGATCTGGCCGCGCTCCAACGCAGCCTGCACGCGCTGATCGAACGCCACGAGGTGCTGCGCACCACCTTTGTCGGCGACCACGGCACGCCGCTCCAGGTGATTCATCCACCGGCGCCCGTGACGTTGCCGCGCACCGATCTCCGGGATCTTCCATCGGCCGAGCGCGCGGAGCGCGCCCGCACGCTGGCGGAGCAGATCATCCAGGCGCCGTTCGATCTGGCGACCGGGCCGCTGCTGCGGCTGCATCTGCTGCGGCTGGACAATGATGACCATGTGCTGGTGCTCGTGCTCCATCACAGCATCGGCGACGGCTGGTCGATCGGCGTGTTTGTGCGCGACCTTTCGACGCTCTACACGGCGTATCATGCCGGGACCGAGCCGGATCTGCCGGAGCTGCCCGTGCAGTACGCCGATTACACGCTCTGGCAGCGCCAGTGGCTCCAGGGATCGACCGTCGAGCAGCTGCTGGACTATTGGCGCGAGCACCTCAGCCCGGCGGGATCGCCGCTGCCGGTGCTCGCGCTGCCGACAGATCGTGCGCGTCCGGCGCAGCCATCGGATCGCGGCGGGAGCGTGCCGGTTCGGCTTTCGGCGGAGCTGGCGAGCGCTCTACAACAGCTCAGCCAGACCAGCGGCACGACGTTGTTCATGACGCTGCTGGCAGGCTGGGCGGTCGTTCTCGCGCGCTGGGGCGGCCAGGCCGAGATTATGGTCGGCACACCCGTCGCCGGCCGAACCGCAACCGCTGCCGAGTCGCTGATCGGCTTCTTCGTCAACACGCTGGCGCTGCGGCTGGATCTCACGGGCGATCCGTCGTTCCGCGATCTGCTGAGCCGCGTGCGCCAGGTGATGATGGGCGCGTACGCGCATCAGGATGTGCCCTTTGAGCAGGTGGTCGATGCCGTCCAGCCGCAGCGCGATCTCCGCCGCCATCCGCTGTTCCAGGTGCTGTTCGCGCTCCAGAACGCGCCGCTCGCGCCGCTGCGCCTGCCGGATCTGACCGTCGAGCCGGTGCCGCTGACGCATATCAGCGCCCAGTTCGATCTCAGTGTGTCGGTCAGCGCGGCCGATAACGGTATTTTTGGCGACGTCGTGTATAGCGCCGATCTTTTTGAGCCTTCTACCGTCGCCAACCTCGTGGAGCAGTGGGCGCTTCTGCTCCGGGCTGTCGTGGCCGAGCCGCAGCAGTCGATCGCGACCGTGCGCTTGCTTTCCGACGATGCGGCGGCGCAGCTTATCGACACGGGCCGCACGCGCGCCGGCTGCGTCATCGATGAGACGCTCGCCGAGCGCTTTGCACGCCAGGCGCTGCGCACGCCGGACGCGATCGCGCTGGTGGATGGCGACGAGCGCCTGACGTATCGGGAGCTCGATCGGCGTGCCAACCAGCTGGCGCATCTGCTGATCGCGCGCGGCGTTGGCGCGCGATCCCATCAGGGCGATGTGGCGGTTGGCCTCTGCGTGGAGCGATCGATCGCGGTGGTCGTCGGTATTCTGGGCGTGCTCAAGGCCGGTGGCTGCTACGTGCCGCTCGATCCGGCCTATCCCGCTGAGCGCCTGCGGTTCATGGCCGAGGATGCCGGGCTGACCCTGATCGTTACACATGCGCCGGCGCGCGCGGCCCTGCCGTGGCTGGACGAGAGTCCCGATTCGCTGCTGTGCCTGGATCGCGATGCTCAGGCGCTTGATCAGCAGCCGGTAATCGCGCCGCCGCTGCATACCACGCCCGACCACGCGGCCTACGTGATCTACACCTCGGGCTCCACCGGGCAGCCAAAAGGCGTCGTGGTGCCGCACGCGCAGGTGCTGCGTCTGTTCGACGCGACGTCCGGCTGGTTCCACTTCGACGCGCAGGATGTGTGGACGCTGTTCCACTCGTACGCGTTCGACTTCTCGGTCTGGGAGCTTTGGGGCGCGCTGCTCTACGGCGGCCGGCTGGTCGTCGTGCCCTACTGGGTCAGCCGCGATCCGCAGGCGTTCTACGCGCTGGTACGATCCGAGCGGGTGACCGTGCTCAACCAGACGCCCTCGGCCTTCCGAGCGTTTAGCGCAGTCGATGCCGAGGCAGGGGCGGACCTGGCTCTGCGCGCGGTGATCTTTGGCGGCGAGGCGCTGGATCTCGCGCTGCTTCAGCCGTGGGTGGCGCGGCACGGCGACGCGCAGCCGCAGCTGATCAATATGTACGGCATCACCGAAACGACGGTGCATGTGACCTATCGTCGCCTCAGCCAGGCCGACATTACGGCCGCGACTGGCAGCATGATCGGCCTGGCGATCCCGGACCTGGCGCTGTACCTGCTAGATGGCGCGCTTCAGCCGGTGCCGGTCGGCGTGGTTGGCGAGCTGTACGTCGGCGGTGCGGGACTGGCGCGCGGCTACCTCAACCGGCCGGATCTGACCGCCGAGCGCTTCCTCCCCGATCCATTCGGCACTGTGCCTGGTGGCCGGCTCTACCGCACCGGCGATCTGGCGCGCTGGACGCCAGGCGGCGAGCTGGCGTATGTTGGCCGCAACGATCAGCAGATCAAGGTGCGCGGCTTCCGCATCGAGGTCGGCGAGATCACAGCCGCGCTGCTGGCGCTGCCCGAGGTGCGCGACGCCGTGATTCTGGCGCATACCGACGCCACGGGCGACACGCGCTTGCGTGCCTACGTTGTCGCGCAGCCAGGCCAGACGCCGACGACAAGCGCGCTGCGCCGAGCGCTTCAGCAGCGCCTGCCCGACTACATGGTTCCCGGCACGATTCTGGTGCTCGACGCGCTGCCGCTGACGCCCAACGGCAAGCTCGATCGCGGCGCGCTGCCGGAGCCAGACGCGGCTGAGCAGGAGCGTGACGAAGCCTACGCCGCACCTGAAACTCCGGTCGAAGTGCTGATCGCCGGGGTGTGGAGCGCGCTGCTGGATGTGCCGCAGGTTGGACGCCGCGATAGCTTCTTTGAGCTGGGCGGCCACTCGCTGCTGGCGACCCAGGTGGTGGCGCGGCTGCGCGAGGCGCTGGCGGTGGAGGTGCCGCTACGCCTGCTCTTCGACACGCCGCGCCTGGCCGAGCTTGCCCAGCAGGTCGATGCCCTGCGCCAACGTGAGACACCCGGCGTCGTGCTGCCGCCGCTGGGTGCGCAGCCCCGCCCCGCGCGCCTGCCGCTCTCCTTTGCCCAGCAGCGCCTGTGGTTCATCGATCAGTTGCAGCCCCACAGCACCGCCTACCATATCCCGACTGCGCTGCGCCTCCACGGGCCGCTGGACGTGGCCGCGCTGGAGCGCAGTCTGTACGCGCTGATCGCCCGCCATGAGGTGCTGCGCACCACCTTTGTCGTCGAGCACGGCACGCCGCTCCAGCTGATTCACCCACCAGCGCCGCTATCGCTGCCGTTCACCGATCTCAGGGATATTCCGTCGACCGAGCGTGAGGAGCGCGCCCGTACGCTGGCGGAGCAGATCATCCAGGCGCCGTTCGATCTGGCGGTCGGGCCGCTGCTGCGGCTGCATCTGCTGCGGCTGGACAATGATGACCATGTGCTGGTGCTCGTGCTCCATCACAGCATCGGCGACGGCTGGTCGCTTGGGATTTTGACTCGCGAGCTAGCCGCGCTCTCTGCCGCCAATGGCGACACGGAAGCGCTGCCGCCGCTGCCGATCCAGTATGCCGACTATGTGCTGTGGCAGCGGCAGTGGCTCTCCGGCCAGGTGTTGGAGCAGCAGATCGCGTACTGGCGGCAGCAGCTCGCCGGCGCGCCACCGCTCCTGACGCTCCCCACCGATCGCCCACGCCCGCCGGTGCAGCAATTCCAGGGCGCGGAGCACTCGTTTATCATCCCGCCCGATCTTCATGCCGCGCTGCTGCGTCTCAGCCAGCAGTCCGGAGCAACGCTGTTTATGACGCTGCTGGCGGCCTGGCAGGTGCTGCTGGCGCGCTACAGCGGCCAGGACGACATCGTGGTCGGCTCGCCGATCGCCAACCGCACGCGCGTCGAAATCGAGCCGCTGATCGGCTTCTTCGTCAACACGCTGGTGCTGCGCGCGCGGCTAGACGGACAGCTCAGCTTCCGGTCGCTGCTTGAGCAGGTGCGCGAAACCACGCTCGGCGCCTACGCGCATCAAGACGTGCCGTTCGAGCAGGTGGTCGATGCGCTCCAGCCGCAGCGCAATCTCAGCTACGCGCCGCTTTTCCAGGTGGTGTTCGCCTTGCAGAATACGCCGGCACCCTCGATCGCGCTGGAATCGCTGACGCTTTCGTCGCTGGCGATCGATGCGGTCGTCGCCAAGTTCGACCTTGAGCTAAGCCTGGATGAGTCGCCGGCCGGGATCAGCGGACAGCTGATCTACAACACCAGCCTGTTCGATGCCGGCACCGCCGCGCGTATGGCCGCGCACTACGGCGTGCTGCTTGAGTCGATCGTGGCCGCTCCCGACCAGCCGATCGATCGTGTGCCGCTGCTGAGCCAGGCCGAGCGCTGGCAGATCCTCCGCGAGTGGAGCGCAACCGCCGACCTTGATTATCAGCCGCGCTGCTTCCATCATCTGGTTGTGGAGCAGGCTGCACGCACGCCGGACGCGATCGCGGTGGTCTTTGGGGAGCAGGGTTTCACCTATCGTGAGCTGAATGCCCGCGCGAATCAGCTCGCCCACCATCTGCAAGCGCTGGGCGTCACCAGCGAGGTGTGCGTCGGGCTGTATGTCGAGCGCTCGCTGGAGCTGGCGATCGGCGTGCTGGCGATTCTCAAAGCCGGTGGCGTCTATGTGCCGCTCGATCCATCCTATCCGCACGAGCGCATCCAGTTTATGATCGCCGACAGTCAGATTCGGCTGCTGCTGACCCAGGAGCGACTGGCGGATCAGCTAGCGGATCTGGGCCTGCGCAGTGTTTGTCTGGATGCGGACTGGCCGACGATCACGCGCGAGGCCGAGCAGGCGCCTGTTTCGACGACTGATCCCGACAATCTGGCCTACATCATCTACACTTCGGGCTCGACCGGTACCCCCAAAGGTGTGCTTGTGGCGCATCGCGGGCTGGCAAATCTTGCCCAGACTCAGATCGCGGCGTTTGGCGTTGACTCGACCAGCCGCGTGCTGCAATTTGCGTCGCTCAGCTTCGACGCCGCCGTCTCCGAGCTAGCGATGGCCTGGCTGAGCGGCGCGACGCTGGTGCTTGCGCCACAGACTGCCCTGATGCCGTCCGAGCTGCGTGCCACGCTTCAGGATCAGGCGATCACGCATGTTACGCTGCCGCCATCGGTGGCTGCCGCCCTTCCCGATGTTGCGGATCTGCCCGCGCTGCGCACGGTGATCTTCGCCGGCGAAGCCAGCACTACAGCCACGATCGAGCGCTGGCTCACGGCAGATGGCCGACGCCGCCTGCTCAACGCCTACGGCCCGACCGAAACAACTGTTTGTGCGACAGTCAGCTGGATCGCCGATGCCGAGCGCGTGCCGCCGATCGGCCGCTCGATTGCCAATACGCAGGTCTATCTCCTGGACGCGGACATGCAGCCGGTGCCGGTCGGCGTGGTCGGCGAGATCTACATTGGCGGCGTGGGCATTGCCCGTGGCTACCAGCGGCGCCCGGATTTGACCGCCGAGCGCTTCGTCCCCGATCCGTTCGGCGCCGAAGCGGGCGCGCGGCTGTACCGCACCGGCGATCTCGGTCGCTACCGCGTCGATGGGCAGATCGAGTTCCTGGGCCGGATCGATCACCAGGTGAAGCTGCGCGGCTTCCGCATCGAGCTGGGCGAGATCGAGCAGGCGCTGGCGCAGCATCCTGGCGGGCGCGAGACAATCGTCATGGTGCGCGAAGATCAGCCGGGAGATCAACGATTAGTTGCCTATGTGGTTAAGAACCTAGAACCTAGACCCCAGAACCTAGAACAAATAAACAAGGGAACAAAGGAACAAAAAAGTACCACTGCTCCCCTTCTCCTGCCGCAACCGAGGCTGAAGCCAGCCGAGGTTCGGGGCAAGGGGCTGGGGGATGAGGGCCTGCTTACACATCGGGGTGAGGGCCTGACTGCTACTCTCCGCACCTTCCTTGCGCAACGCCTGCCCAGCTACATGGTCCCATCTGCCTTCGTCGTGCTCGATGCGCTGCCGCTGACGCCCAACGGCAAGCTCGATCGGGCTGCGCTCCCTGTGCCCTCCGAGGTCCAGCCGGAACACGCCGAGTCCTACGTCGCGCCGCGCACGCCGACGGAAGAGCTGCTGGCCGGCATCTGGGCGGAAGTGCTGGGCGTCGCGCGGGTCAGTACGCGTGCGAACTTCTTCGCGCTGGGCGGGCACTCGCTGCTGGCGACGCGCGTGATCGCCCAGGTACGCTCGGCTTTCCAGATCGATCTGCCGCTGACGAGCCTGTTTGAGTCGCCTACGGTGGCGGATATGGCCCAGCAGATCGAGGCTGCGGTCCACGTGCGGCAGGCGCTGACGATCCCACCGATTCATCCAACCGGCGCCGATCGCGCGCCGCTCACGTCGTTCCAGCTTCGCATCTGGCTAGCCGATCAGAAGGATCTCGGCAATCCGACGTTCAACCTGCCGACCGCTGTTCGGCTTCATGGCGCGCTGGATCTCGCAGCCCTTGAGTACAGCCTGACAACGGTCGTGGGGCGTCAGGCCGCGCTGCGTACGATCTTCGTCGGCGATCCGCCCGTGCAGGTGATCCAGCCGGCTACCCCGGTGCCGCTCCCGGTCTTCGATCTCCGGGCGCGCCCTGAGCGTGACCGTGTGCTGCGGCGGCTGATCATGGAGGAGGCCGAGCACCGCTTCGATCTGGCGACCGGGCCGCTGCTGCGCTGTCGCGTGGCGCGTCTCGCGGACGATGAGCATGTGCTGCTGCTGACGGTGCATCATATTATCTCGGATGGCAGATCGCAGGGTATTCTGGTGCGTGAGCTGGCGACAGTGTACGCCGCTGTGGTTACGCAGCGCCCGCCCGATGGTAACGGGCATGAACCTGCGGTTGCCCTGCCGCCCTTGCCGATCCAGTATGCCGACTATGCCGCCTGGGAGTACGAGTGGTTGCAGGGAGAAACCATCGAGCGCTTGCTGGGCTACTGGCGACAACAGTTGATCCCTGAAGACGCGCCGATGTCGCCGCTCCTGGCGCTGCCGACCGACTATCCGCGCCGGGAGACGAAGACGTTTGCAGGCGACTATCAGACGTTGCTCCTGTCCGCCGTCCTCAGTGAACAATTGTACGAGCTAAGCCGCGCCGAGAGCTGCACGCTGTTTATGACGCTGCTGGCGGGGTTCAACGTGCTGCTGTGGCGCGTCACCGGCGACACCGATATCATGGTGGGCACGCCCTCGACCGGCCGCGTGCTGGCGGAGGCCGAGCCCCTGATCGGCTTGTTTCTCAACATGCTGCCGCTGCGCACACGCATTGCGCCGGAGCAGACGTTTCAGCAGTTGCTGCGTCAGGTGCGCGTGACTACGCTCGATGCCTACACGCATCAATACCTGCCG
>DASWTW010000197.1:0-17049 GCA_036401895.1 Herpetosiphonaceae bacterium
ATCTGGGTACAGTTCACGGTGCAGTATTACCTGTACGCGCTGGCGTTTGTTGTCTTTGATATTGAAACCGTCTATCTTTATCCCTGGGCGGTGGCCTATGGTCAGCTTGGCCTCTTCGCCCTGATCGAGATGACGATCTTCTTGCTGATCCTGGTTGCCGGATTGGTCTACGCCTGGCGCAAGGGCGCGTTGGAATGGTTATAGATTAGTACCTAGAACCTTCTAGAACCGAGCTTTTCTTGGTTCTTAGTTCTTGGTTCTTGGTTCTCCTAGGTGGACATATGACTTCTGCCCCAAAAGATTATGATGCAATGACGGACGAAGAGGTCCAGCTTGAGCTTGAGCAGCAGGGCGTTCTGCTGACCAGCGTCAACTGGCTCTACAACTGGGGTCGGCGCTCCTCGGTGTGGCCGATGCTGTTTGGCCTGGCCTGCTGCGCGATCGAGATGATCGCCTCGGTAACGTCGCGCTACGACATCGCGCGCTTCGGCTCGGAGCTGTTCCGCGCCTCGCCGCGTCAGGCCGACGTGATGATCGTCTCCGGCACGGTGACCAAAAAGATGGTGCCGCAGGTGGTGCGCCTGTACAATCAGATGCCCGAGCCCAAGTGGGTGATCTCGATGGGCGCGTGCGCTACGTCGGGCGGCCCGTTCCGCGACGGCTACAACGTTGTGCGCGGCGTCGACCTGTATGTGCCGGTCGATGTGTATATTCCTGGCTGCCCGCCGCGCCCCGAGGCGCTGCTGCACGCGCTGATCACGCTTCAGGAGCAGATCGACGAAGAAAAGATCAGCAAGGTCCGCTGGTACGACAAGCTCAAGAGCGGCAGCACCGATTTTCCGGTGCCGCAGTTCGGCGCGAAGGGCCTGATCGTGCAGGGCTTCGACGGCGTGGCCGATCCGGTCGGCGGCCTGCCGCAGATGATGCCGTTCGTCAGCCCGGCGCTGGGCGGCAAGGGCGAGCGCCACACCGATCCACGCGTGCTTGAGGGCAACGTGCCCAAGGGTATCGTCGGCGAGATCCTGGGCAAGCAGCAGACGCCGGTATTGCCGGAGGAGAAGCGTGATGCCAGTGCTTAAGCAGGGCGAGCTGCTCGCGATCCTTCAGCGCGATCTGCCCGGCGTGATCGCGCCGCCGTTCAAGCCCGCTGCGACCAACGGCCACGGCTCGCACCAGCAGGCGGTTCAGGAATCGGCCTCCGAGACCATGGCCGACACGACGCCCGCGCCGCGCGACGGCGATGCAGCGGCGGCCAAAGATGCCAAGCCCGAAGAGTCGCACGCGGGACAGCCCAGGCTCAACGACAACGACGCGGTGGTTGTCGCCGAGCGCCTGCCCGAGGTTGTTACATTTATGCGCGACCGGCTGGGATACGCGTATCTGTCGCACATCACGGCGGTCGACTATATCGCCTACGGTGTGATTGAGGTGATCTATCATCTCTACAATCCCGAGGGTGGGGCGGGCCAGATGGTGCGCGTGCGTGTGCCGCGTGACAACGCGGTAATCCCGTCGATCACGCCGATCTGGCCGGGCGCGAACCTTCAGGAGCGCGAAGCCTGGGATCTGTATGGCGTGCAGTTTCCCGGCCATCCCTTCCATAAGCGCGTCTATATGTGGGAAGAGTTCGAAGGCCACCCGATGCGCAAAGATTTTGAGAAAATCGGCGATGCCTACTACCACTTCAAGTGGAAGGGGGAAGAGGACGAAGAATAGCAGCTCTGGCCCTCACCCCTAGCCCCTCTCCTGTTGCGACAGGAGAAGGGTGAGTGGAGCAGCAGGACCACACAAAACTATTCTCCTTCCAAAAGCTATGCTGAAAACAGAAGAACTACAGGTCAATATCGGCCCGCAGCACCCGTCGACGCACGGCGTGTTCCGCATGATCACCACGATCGACGGTGAGACCGTGGTGCATCTTGAGCCGGTTTTTGGCTACCTGCACCGTAACCATGAGCAGCTCGGCGAGGTTTTTACCTATCTTCAGATCATCCCGTTCACCGATCGGCTCGACTATTTCAACTCGATGATCAACGAGCACGGCTTTTGTATGGCCGTCGAGAAGCTGGCGGGAATCGAGGTGCCGGAGCGCGCAGAGTACATCCGCGTGATCATGGATGAGCTGTCGCGCATTCTGAACCATGCCACGGCGCTGGGCTTCTTGCTCAACGATATGGGCGCGTGGCAAACGCCGCTGCTCTACGGCATGCGCCAGCGCGAAATGATCATGGACATCTTCGAGTCGCTGGGCGGCTCGCGCATGATGTGCAACTATTTCCGCTTTGGCGGCCTGGCCCGCGATCTGACGCCGGCGGTACTGGAGCAGATCAACCTGCTCATGGGACAGCTGCCGAGCTTCTTCGACGAGTTCAACCGGCTGATGAGCAGCAACGAGATCTTGTTGACTCGCGCGCGCGGCGTTGGCATTCTGCCCAAGGAGCTGGCGCTCTCGTATAGCGTGACCGGCCCCGTGCTGCGCGCCTCGGGCATTCCCTACGATGTGCGCAAGGCCGAGCCCTACTCGATCTATGATCGCTTCACCTTTGATGTTCCGATCGGCAGCGTCGGCGATGTGTACGACCGCTATCTGATCCGCATCGAGGAGATGCGCCAGAGCTACCGCATTCTGGAGCAGGCGCTGCGCGACCTGCCCAACGCTCAGGGCTCGTATATCAACCCGGGCATGAAGGCGGCCTCCAAGCAGCAGAGCCTGAAGCCGGCGGTCGGCGAGGCCTACGCGCGCGTCGAGTCGCCCAAGGGTGAGCTGGGCTACTACCTGGTCAGCAACGGCAGCAGCTCGGCGTATCGCTATAAAATTCGCGCCCCAAGCTTCATCAACTTGTCCGGCCTCAACGACATGTGCCGTGGCCATAAAGTCGCGGATGTGATTGTGATCCTGGGCAGTATCGACATCGTGATGGGAGAAGTTGACCGATGACCGTGACACCCCAAACACACACGCCGACACAGACGGCTCCACTCGCGGCAGGCGGTGGCGGGGTCGTCGTGGTTCAGCGCAACGACGACAAGGTCGGAATCGGCCAGGGCATGATCAAAGGTATGCTCACCGTGATCCGCCACTTCGGCAAGTCGTTTACCTCATACGGGGACGACAAGAGCGACAACACGGGCATGTTCACGGTGGAGTATCCCGAGGAGCGCATGGCGCTGCCCGAGGCCTACCGCAACATGCCGATCCTGCTCTACGATGATAAGACCGGCCACGAGCTGTGCACCTCCTGCTTCCAGTGCGAGCGCATCTGCCCGCCCAAGGTGATCCACATCACCCAGGCGACCGACCCTAACACCGGCAAGGCGGTTCCGGCCGCGCAGGAGTTCGTGATCGAGTACGACTCCTGCATGAGCTGCGGCTACTGCGCCGAGGTCTGCCCCTTCGATGCGATCAAGATGGATCACCACTTCGAGCTGTCCACGCCGGATCATCTGAGCATGGACATGAACAAGGGCGCGCTGGATCGCCCGATCTCGTACTACCAGATGATCGCGCCGAACTTCTGGGCCGAGGTCGAGGCCGGGGCGATGAAGAAGCTCCAGAACAATATCAAGCGCCGGCCGGGAAATATTGGTGTCGCGCCACACATGATCGGCAAGACCCAGAAGGCGGTCCCGGCCGCAGCAGCCGGCGGTGGCGCCAAGGCAGCCGCCGCGAAGGCGGCAGCGCCGGTCGCCGCGATCGGCAAGAACATGCCGCCCGAGAAGATCGCGCGGCTCCAGGCGATTCGTGCGGCCAAGCGTGGCGGCGCGACGGAGCCCGAGGCCGCAGCCGACACGACGCCGATTCCGCCCGCCGAGGCTTTCGCCGGAGCGCCGAACGCGGAGCAGGGCACGCACACGGCTGAGTCGCAGAGCGGCGACGGCGCGAGCGCGACCGGTCCGGTCGCGGCAGTCGGCCAGAATATGTCCGACGAGAAGAAGGCGCGGCTGGAAGCAATTCGCGCCGCCAAGCGAGCCGAGCGGGGAGAGTAAGAGATGCAGGCAGTCTGGGATTTTATTTTTGGTGCAGGCTGGCTCGCCAACCTCGCGACCTATATCACCATTACGACGGCGCTGCTGGTTGCCGGCCCGGTGATGATGATGCTCTTCACCTGGATCGAGCGGCGCGGTATTGCCTATATGCAGGATCGCAAAGGTCCGAACCGCGTCGGCCCGTTCGGCTTGTTACAGCCGGTTGCCGAGGCCATCAAAACGATGACCAAAGAAGACATCACGCCGATCGGAGCGGATCGCTGGGTGCATTTCCTGGCTCCGGTGGTCGTGATGTTCTCGACGATCATGGCCTTCGCGGTGATCCCGTGGGGCAACCTGATCCCGGTCGACATCAACGTCGGCGTGCTGTTTATCGTCGCGGTCTCGGGGCTGCACACGCTGGGCATGCTGATGGCCGGCTGGGGCTCGAACAATAAGTTCGCGCGGCTGGGCGGTATGCGCGCGGCGGCTCAGATGATCTCGTACGAGATTCCGCAGGTCATGTCGCTGGTGGCGATCGTGATGCTGGCCGGCACGATGAGCATCAAAACCATCGTGCTGAACCAGGCCGACTGGTTCGGCTTCGGCTGGTATGTGTTCACGCCGGTTGGCCTGCTGGCCTTCTTGCTCTTCTTTATCTCGTCGCTGGCCGAGGGCGAGCGCACGCCGTTCGATATTCCCGAGGCCGACTCCGAGATCGTGGCCGGCTATATGACCGAGTACTCGGGCATGAAGTTTGCCGTCTTTTTTCTGGCCAACTACATGACCAACCTGGCGATCTGCGCGGTGGCGGCCGGCATCTTTCTGGGCGGCGGCGCCGGTCCCGGCTCGTCGATTCCGTTTATCGGCACGCTGCTGTCGATCGTCTACTTCCTGGCCAAGACCATCGGCTTGTTCTTTGTGATGGTCTGGATTCGCGGCACGTTCCCACGACTGCGCGTCGATCAGCTGATGACGTTCGCCTGGAAGTTTCTGCTGCCGCTGGCGCTGGTCAATATTTTCAGCACCAGCCTGTGGGTCGGGCTGACGCAGTGGGGCGCGGAGCAGGGCTTTGGGTTTGTGGATGGCTTCAGCTATCCGGTTCGTCTGGTGCTCGCGTACCTGGTCACCGGTGCGATCAACCTTGGGGCGTTTTTCTTCGTGGTGCGTTTGAATACCAGGCGCGCGACGACGACCTACCAGCCCAGCCCGTCGACGGTTTAGATTTGCCGAGAGCCAGGAGTTTGATCGCTCCTGGCTTCGGTGTGCCTGTTAGAGATGGCGTACTTCCATGGTACAATCGCGCCGCAGATGATATATAGACACTGTTTGTGCAGCGCCCCTGGTGCGTCGCCGCAAACCGAGGAGTGTGCATGGATTTCATTATTGGTCTGATTTTCTGGATCTTATCGGGGCTGATCTTATTCTCCGGCCTGATGGTGGTGACGGTTAAGAACATTATCCACGCCGCTCTCTGGCTGATCGCCTCATTCGCCGGCGTTGCAGCGTTCTACTTCTTGCTGGAAGCGCCGTTCATCGGGGTTGTGCAGATTTTGGTCTATACCGGCGCGATCTCGATCCTGGTGTTGTTCGCGATCATGCTGACGCGACAAGTGACCGGCGAAGGCACGCGCCAGCTCTTCGAGCGCTGGTGGGTCGCGGCTGCCGTCGCAGTCGGCCTGTTTGCCCTGGTGATCGTGCCGGGCGTATGGTCGCCGGAGCTGCCGGTAACGCAGGCCGTGACTGAGCCGGGACAGCCCGCCGCGTCGCCGCAGCCCAACTACTGGCCGCAGTCCGATCCGCTCGCGGTGCAGCCGGCTGCCGCAGACGATCCCAACAATCCCCAGCCAGAGGCCAGCCCGGCGACGATCGCGGGCGCCTTCGAGATCGGACGCTCGTTCATGCGCGAGTATCTGATTCCGTTCGAGGTCTCGTCGATCCTGCTGCTGGTGGCGCTGATCGGCGCGGTGGTGATCGCCTACGAGGAGCGCACACGCCGTCGCCGCATTCTGACGCTGGCGGAAGAGGCCGAGCTGCGGCGCTCGCTGACGGGCCTGGGTCTTGATCGACCGATGCAGGCCAGCGCGAACGTCCCGCCCGGCAAGTCCGAGGCCGGCACAGCCGAGCGAAGTTAGGAGCTTGCGAATGAATTCGATTGTGACAGCGATGCCGCTCGAAGCGATTCTGACGGTCGCAGGCGGACTCTTCTGTATCGGGCTGTTCGGCGCGCTTTCACGCCGCAACACGGTCGGCATTCTGATGGGCGTTGAGCTGATGCTGAACGCTGTGAACATTAACCTGATCGCGTTCTGGCGCTACCTGGAGCCGGCCAATACGAGCGGCCTGATCTTCGCGATCATCGCGATTACGGTGGCGGCGGCTGAGGCGGCGGTTGGGCTCGCGATGGTGATCGCTATCTATCGCACGCGGCTGACGATCAATGCAGATGAAGTAGATACGTTGAAAGGCTAGAGAAGCATTTAAGAACCCAGAACCCAGAACCTAGAACCTAACGTCGTTTTTCTAGGTTCTAAGTTCTAAGTTCTAGGTTCTAGGTTCTCGAATAAGGAAACGACATGAATTTTTTTGAACTAGCCTGGTTGATTCCTCTGCTGCCGCTGGCGGCGTCCGTGTTTATCACGCTGCTCTCGCCGTTCTACCGCAGTCGCGTCATCAGCGGCTGGGTGGCAATCCTGGCGATGCTGGCCGCGACCGCGCTGGCCTGGGGCATTCTGTTCCAGAGCGCGACGATGGGCTTTCCCAACGGCGCAGCGGCCGAGCCGCACGCTTCGCAGACGAGCCTGGTAGCCAGCGCCGCAACCGACACGATTGTTGCGCAGGAGGGCGAGGGCGGCGCGCAAGAAGGCGGCGAAGGCGCGGCGGAAGGCGGCGAGGAAGAGCACCATTTTGCGGGCTTCGGCGGCGCGTACACGCAGCATTTTGCCTGGGCCGCTACCGGCGATACGACCTTTGACATCGGCTACTACATCGATGCGCCGGTTGCGCTGATGCTGGCGATGGTCACGCTGGCCTCGTTCTGTATCCATCTCTTCTCGCTGGGCTACATGGCGCACGACGAGTATCCGGCCGGGCACGAGCGCCAGTCGCGCTTCTTTTCGTATATCGCGCTGTTCACGGCCTCGATGCTGGGCATGGTGCTGGCGGATAACCTGCTGCTCTTTTTTATCTGCTGGGAGCTGATGGGCCTCTGCTCGTATCTGCTGATCGGCTTCTGGTACTTCAAGCCCTCGGCCTACCGTGCGGCGCGCAAAGCCTTCATCACAACGCGCATCGGCGATGTGGGCATGATGCTGGGCCTCTTCTATCTCTACACCCAGTCGGGATCGCTGACCTTCGGCACCGCCGAGGGCCAGATCTTCAATCCCGAGTTCCTGGAGCGTATCCACGGCCAGACCACATTCCTGGGCATGAGCGTTGCCACGGCGATCGCGCTGCTGCTCTTCATGGGCACCGTCGGCAAGTCGGCGCAGTTCCCGCTGCACGTGTGGCTACCCGACGCGATGGAAGGCCCGACGCCGGTCTCGGCGCTGATTCACGCGGCGACGATGGTGGCGGCCGGCGTGTTCCTGGTGGCGCGCACCTATCCGATCTTTGTCGAGAGCGAGACCGCGCTGAACGTTGTGGCGCTGATCGGCGCGTTCACCGCGATCTTCGCGGCCTTGATCGCCGTCGCGCAGTTCGACATCAAGCGCATTCTAGCCTACTCGACGCTCTCGCAGCTCGGCTTTATGGTCGCGGCTCTGGGCGTTGGCGGCTGGGTGGCCGGCCTGTTCCATCTGCTGACGCATGCCTTTTTCAAGGCGCTGCTCTTCCTCGGCTCAGGCTCGGTGATCCACGGCATGGAGGCCACGGTCGGCCACGATCCCGACAAGGCGCAGGACATTCGTAACATGGGCGGCCTGTCGCGCTTTATGCGCGTGACCTGGATCACCTATATGATCGGCTATCTGGCGCTGGCGGGAGTGCCGCTGTTCTCGGGTTTCTTCTCCAAGGATGAGATCCTGGCGGATGCGTTCAACGTTGGCTTCGGCGGTGGCAGCACGGTCAGCATGATTGTGTATGTGCTGCTGACGATCGCGGCGTTCCTGACGGCGTTCTACATGACGCGCCAGATCATGGTGGTCTTCTACGGCCCGTTCCGTGGCTTCCAGCCGCGCCCGGTCGATCGCCAGGAGCACAGCGAGCCGGTGCCGGTCGAGACGCCGCACCACGATCCGGCGCATACGCCCGAGGTGGCAGGCGCGGCCCACGGCGTGACCGCCAAGACCTACGATGCGGGCACCACCGCCAAGACCTACGACACGCACGATGCCCACGACGCGCACGGCCACGAGCATCATCACGAGCCGCACGAGCCGCACGAGTCGCCGTGGAACATGACGGTGCCGCTGGTGATCCTGGCGCTCTTCGCTTTTGGCGCAGGCTATGCCAACTGGCCGTTCTCGGGCGGGCACTGGCTCTCGCACTACCTGAGCCAGGAGGCTGCCGAGTTCAACACCATCACCGCGACGATCGCGACCGTGCTGGCGTTCGCGGGCATCTTCCTGGGCTATGCGCTGTATCGCGGCGCGTTCACTCGCTCGACGGATCTTGATCCGCTTGAGGCGCGTATGCCCGGCCTGTTCCATGTTCTGAACCGCAAGTTCTTCATCGACGAGCTGTACGGCGCGACGATTGGCCGCTTCACGAACTGGCTGGGTCGTGGCCTGGGCTTCTTCGATCAGAACGTGGTCGACGGCACCGTTAACGGCGTTGGCCTCGGCCAGCTGCTGCTGGCCAAGATTAACTTTATCATCGACGATTTCGTGCTGAATCAGGGCGCCGATACGCTGGCGGACGCCACGACGTACACCGGCGACGGCCTGCGCCAGACGATCACGGGCAAGATCCAGGACTACGGCGCGCTGATTTTCGCCGGCGTGGTCATGCTGGCCGTGATCTATTTGTATGCGTTCTAAAACAAGAATCAAGAACTTAGAACCTAGAACCTAGAGAAAACGACTTTAGGTTCTTGGTTCTTGGTTCTAGGTTCTTCTGATGGAGCAACATGGAAAGCTATCTCAATTTTCGCGGCGGCGTTCCCTGGCTCAGCCTGATGATCTTTTTGCCGCTGCTCGGCGCGGTTTTATCGGCGATCACGCCTGATACCCGCGACGGACGGATTCAAAAGTGGGGCACGTTCCTGCTTAGTCTGGCTCCGCTCGGCATCGCGATCTTTTTGTCGGCGACCTATCAGGGCGGCACGGCGCCGGGCGAGCCGCAGCAGCAGCTCTTCGACTATGCCGAGAGTTTGCCCTGGATCAGCGTGCTGGGCGTGAACTACACGCTGGGCCTGGACGGCATCTCGCTGCCGCTGGTGCTGCTGACCACGCTGATGACGCCACTGGCGATCCTGGCCTCGTTCAATGTCAACTACCGGCCGGGCTATTTTCTCGCGCTGATCCTGCTGATGGAGACGGCGATCTTGGGCGTGTTCCTGTCGCTCAACTTCTTTCAGTTCTTCATCTTCTGGGAAATCTCGCTGATCCCGGGCTTCTTCTTGATCAGCACCTGGGGCCGCGAAAACCGGCGCTACGCCGCGTTCAAGTTTTTTGTCTACACCATGGCCGGCTCGGTCAGTATGCTGCTGGCCTTCGAGTTCTTCTATCTCGCGACGGGCACCTTCGATCTGGTGCAGCTGTCGCGGCTGGCGCAGGGCCTGCCGGTTCAAGGGCTGCAAGGCAATCTTTCGGATCTGGTCTACGGCTTCATGCAGCGCCTCGGCGTGGTCGGCGTGATCGGCGGCTCGCCCAACTTCTACATGGGCGCGCTCTTCCTGGGCGTCTTCGTCGCGCTGGCCGTCAAGCTGGCGGTCTGGCCGTTCCACACCTGGCTGCCCGACGCATATAGCGAGGCGCCGACCGCCGCGTCGATGCTGATCGCGGGCGTGCTGACCAAGATGGGCGCGTACGCCATGCTGCGGCTGATGATGCCGATCTTCCCGACGCAGATGCAGCAGGCCGCTCCGGTGCTGGGCTTCTTCGCCTTTATGAGCATCATCGTCGGCGCGTGGGTAGCCTACAACATCGCCCGCGTTCCCGAGCGCCGCGAGGGCAAGCTCAACGATCTCAAGCGCGTGATCTCGTATCTGTCGATCAACCACATGGGCTATGTCATGCTGGCGATTGCGGCGGCTGGCGCGCTCAGCGTGGCCGGCGACCTCAACAGCCGGGCGATCGCGCTCAACGGCGCGATGATGCAGATGTTCGCGCATGGCCTTTCGACGGGCGCGCTCTTCTTCCTGGCCGGTATTCTGGCAGAGCGCACCGGCACCTACGAGCTGACCGCGTTCGGCGGCCTGCGCATGCTCGTGCCGGTCTTCGCCGGTTTGATGGGCATCGCGATGTTTGCCAACCTGGGCCTGCCCGGTATGGCCGGCTTCGTGGGTGAGTTCTTCATCTTCCGCGGCACCTGGCCGACGCTGCCCGCGCTCACGATTGTCTCGATGGTTGGGCTGGTAATCTCGGCGCTGGCGCTACTGCTGATGTATCAGCGCATCTTCTCGGGGCCGGTGAACGAGCGCTGGCGCGGCCTGCCCGACATTAATCTGCGCGAGTGGTCGGTGCTGCTGCCGCTGCTGGCCTTGTTGATCGCTTTAGGGGTGTATCCGCTGCCGTTGATGAGCATCGCCAATCAAACGGCACTGGCAGTGGTCCGCTTCTTTGCTGGTGGAGCCTAACGCACATGAATTTGTTTCCCTTGTTTGCGCTGCCCCAGGGCGTGCCGTACCTCAGCTTCATCTGGCTGGTTATGCTGGCGGGCGCGGTGATTATTGGGCTGCTGCCGAGCGGTGCCAAGAACGCGATGCGCTGGACAGCGGTTGTCTGCTCGTTTCTGTCGCTGGTGGTCTCGCTGCTGGTCTACTTCGCGTACGATCCGGCCGGGCCGACCTTTCAGTTCGTCGAGCGTCTGAGCTGGGTGCCGAGCCTGGGTATCTCCTACTACGTCGGTGCTGACGGCATCAGCCTGGCGATGTTGATGCTCAACGGCTTTGTGATCTTCACTGGCTCGCTGATCTCGTGGAATATCGAGAAGCGCGTCAAAGAATATTTCGTCCTGTTGCTGCTGCTGGTCGTCGGCGTGTACGGCGTCTTCATGTCGCTGGATCTGTTCCTGTTCTTTATCTTCTACGAGCTGGCCGTGCTGCCGATGTATCTGTTGATCGGCATCTGGGGCTCGACCCGTAAAGAATACGGCGCCATGAAGCTGACGCTCTACCTGATGGTCGGCTCGGCGTTCTGTATCATCGGCATGCTGGCCGTCTACTTCGGCTCCGGCCTGCGCACCTTCGACATGATCGAGCTGGCGACCTTCCGGCCCGGCTTTTCGACGAGCTTCCAGTTCGCGTTCTTTATGCCGATGTTTGTCGGCTTCGCGGTGCTGGCGGGTATGTTCCCGTTCCACACCTGGTCGCCGACCGGACACGTGGCCGCGCCGACCGCCGTGTCGATGCTGCATGCGGGCGTGCTGATGAAGCTGGGAGCTTACGGCTGTCTGCGGGCCGCGATCTGGCTGATGCCCGAGGGCGCGCAGATGTGGGCTCCGGTGATCATTACGCTGACGCTGCTCAACGTGGTCTACGGCGCGTATATCGCGATGGCTCAGCGCGACTTCAAGTATGTCATCGGCTATTCGTCGGTGTCGCACATGGGCCTGGTGGTGATGGGCCTGGCGGCGCTGAATCAGATCAGCATCAACGGCGCGGTGCTCCAGATGTTTGCCCACGGCGTGATGACTGCGCTCTTCTTCGCGGTGGTCGGTCGCATGGTCTACGATCGCACGCACACGCGGCAGCTGCCCGAGCTTGGCGGCCTGGCGCATGTTTTCCCTTTCGCGGCGCTGATGTTTATCATCGGCGGCTTTAGCTCGATGGGTATGCCCGGCACTGCCGGCTTCTACGCCGAGTTCAATATTTTCCTGGGCGTGTGGAATCGCTTCCCGCTGGTGGCGATCCTGGCCGGTATCGCGATCCCGATCACGGCCGCGTATATTCTGCGGGTTATTCGCCAGGTCTTCTTTGGCGAGGTCCGCAATCCCGAGTTCCGCCGGCTGCCTAAGCTGACGTGGCAGGAGTACACCAGCGGCGTGATCCTGGCGACTCTGGTGCTGGCAGTCGGTATTTTCCCCGACTTGATGCATCCGATCGTCAATAGCAGCGTAACGCCGGTTGTGCAGCGGCTCGAAACGGCGCGCGAAACGCTCAGCGTCGTCGGTAATCCGCTCCTGGGCGATAATCCGAGCTTGGAAGCACAGGATGGTCAACGATGATGGAGATGCAGTTTAGTTTCTTTCCCGATGTTCTCAAGATCCTGCCGGAGTTGATGCTGGCGCTGCTGGCGATCATGGTCGTCGTCGGCGACCTCTTCAGCGGCGATGCCACCGAGGAGCAGCGCTTCGCCGATGCGGCCTCGACGACGGCGATGGGCCTGGGCCTGGTGCTGATCCTGGTGATCTTGCAGGGCGGTTTTATCGTCAATCGCTTTATCGACGTGCAAGGTCTGGACACGAGCGCGGGCGGCGTGGGAGCGTTTTTCGCCAATATTCTGCGCAACTTGCAGGGCGTGACAGACGCCACGCCGGGCACGAACGGGTTCAATAACAATGTGCTGCTCAACGGCGCGTTCGTGGTCGACGGCCTGACGATGATGTCGCGGCTGATCTTTATCACGGCGGCGCTGGTCACGGCGCTGCTGACCCGCGACTACGCCTCGACGGCGAATCCGGCGGAGTTCTACGGCCTGCTGCTCTTCTCGACGATCGGCATGAACCTGATGTCCGGCGCGGGCGAGATGATCAGCGCGTACCTGGCTCTGGAGCTGACCTCGGTCTCGCTGTATATCATGGCCGGCTACTTCAAGGGCGATCTGCGCTCCTCAGAGGCCGGTATCAAGTACTACATCTTCGGCGCGCTCTCGTCGGGCGTGCTGCTCTACGGTTTGTCGCTGTGGTACGGCTACGCAGCCTTCAATAAGGTTGAGCACCCGACAGCCTTCATCAAGATCGCGGAGGTTTTCGCGCAGACCGGCACCAGCTCGAATCTGCTCTACCTGGCGCTGATCTTCATTATCTCGGGCCTGGGCTATAAAGTCGCGGTCGTGCCGTTCCACTCGTGGTCGCCCGACGTGTACCAGGGTGCGCCGACGCCGGTCACGGCGTTTCTGTCGACGGCCTCCAAGACGGCGGGCTGTGTGCTGCTGTCTCGCGTGCTGGTTAATGGCTTCGGCCCGCTGGCCGGCTCGGCCTCGGTCACCAGCAGCTTCGGCGGCTGGGCCAGCATGCTGGCGTTTATCGCCTTCCTGACGATGACCTACGGCAACCTGGCGGCGATCACGCAGACCAACGCTAAGCGTCTGCTGGCCTACTCGTCGATCGCGCACGCCGGCTTCTTGCTGCTGGGCCTGATCGGCATCTACGCACCCGGCAGCCCTGGCGGCGCGTTCTCGCAGTTCGGCGCGCAGTCGCTGATCTACTATCTGATCGCCTACACCTTTACCAATCTCGGCGCGTTCGGTGCGCTGGCGGCGATCAGCCGCGTAGTCGGCGGCGACGAGATGAGCGATCTCAACGGCCTCTACAAGCGCAACCTGGGCCTGGCCGTGCTGATGGCGGTCTTTGTGCTGTCGCTGGCCGGTATTCCGCCGCTGAGTGGCTTCTGGGCCAAGTTCATGGTCTTCCAGGCAGGCTGGGAGAGCGGCGCGATCTGGCTGGTGGTGGTCGCTGTACTCAATACGATCATCAGCCTGTACTACTATCTGCGTCTGCTCAAGGCTATGTTTATCAACGAGCCGCTGAGCGAGGAGCGCATCAGTGTTCCGTCCGGGATTAATTTCTCGCTCGTGATCTCGGCGCTGATCGTTTTTATCATGGGCCTGATCCCGAACTTCTTCCTGCCTGCGATCGACAGCATCCGTCAGGTCGCCAGCGGCGGATAGTTCAGACTGTGTAGTAATCCGCAAGCAGCCGTTGTGCCTGGCATGACGGCTGTTTGCGTGCAGTGAGGAAGTATGCGGCTTTTTCAAGTTGGGATATTGAGTGTTCTGCTGCTGCTGATGGCGGCCTGTGGCAGGACACCAACCGGAAGTGATGAGACCGGATCGTCTCCTGCTCCGGCCACAGCCACCGCCGATAGTCAGACGCAGACCAGTCCGCCGGCGATGACGGAGACGGCGACGACAGGCGATGCAGGCGCGCCGCTGGTCACGCTGCGCCGATCCGGCGGTATCGCGGGCATCAACGAGACGCTGGTGGTGCAGCGCGATGGTGTGTTACAGGTGATCGAGGGAGAGATCGGCGGGCAGGTGACGAAAGAAGGCCGCGCTACGCCGGAGCAGATCCAGAAGCTGGAGGCGGCGCTCCAGGCCGAAGATTGGCAGCAACTCGATGCGACGTATGGCGAGCAGTTCCCCGATGCCTTCGCCTACACGATCGTCGCGGGCTCGAAGACGGTCAAAACCTACGACGGTGCTCCGAATCCGCCGGCGCTTGCAAATGTGCTCAGCCTGCTCGACGAGCTATGGCAACAGGCGCTTCAGGGCTAAGCCTTTCAGCTCGGCCGGGCCTTCCAGGCGCTACGGCTGGCTGATCCGCTCCCAGGCCGCCGCAACTTGGCGCTCGGTGGCGTCGAGCGTGCCGCTGTTGTCGATCACGACGTCGGCGGCGGCGATCTTGGCGCTCTGTGGCGGCTGCGCAGCGATCCGCTGGCGTGCATCGGCCTCGCTCATGCCGCGCAGCTCGACCAGCCGGCGGATCTGCTCGGTCTCGTCGCAGGCGACCACCCACACGGCGTCGCAGAAGGCTGGATATCCGGCCTCAAGCAGTTTGATCGCGTCTACGACCGCCACGTCGCGCCGCTGCTCTGCTTCCGCGGCGGCATCGCGCTGTCGCAGCCAGCCGAGAATCGTCTCGCGGGTGGCGGGATGGACGATCGACTCCAGCGTTTTTAGTGCTGCCGGGTCGCCAAAGACAATGCGTCCCAGCGCCGGTCGATCGAGCGGGCCGCCTGGAGTCTGGAGCACGCCCGCGCCGAAGACCTCGACAATCCGCTGGTAGGCGGGTTGTCCAACCTCCATCACCTGACGTGTCACGGCGTCGGCGTCGATAACCTGCGCACCGCGCGCCGCCAGCATCTCGACCACGGTACTTTTTCCGCAGCCGATGTTGCCGGTCAGCCCGATCAGGTAAAGATGTGGAAAACGTGGCGTCATTGGCCCTTCAGGCAAACAAAAGAACAAGGAAACAAATGAACAAAATGATATTCTGTTTGTTCTCTTGTTCCTTTGTTCGTTTGTTCCCTCGCTACCCTGCCAGCTCCGCCCACAGATCGTACTGCTCTTGCAGCTGCTGCTCCAGCGCGACGTACTCCTCGCCCAGCCGCGAGATGTCGTCGATCTTGCGCTGAGCCGTGGCGGTCTCGATCGCGGATTGCAGCATGTGCAGCCGGCGCTCAAGATCGGCGACATGCCGCTCGACGGCGTTGATTCGCTTCTGGCGCTCACGCTGCTGCCGCTCGACTTCGCGATGCTCACGGCCTGAAAGGCCGGCCGCTGGCTGCGCGCTGCCGTTCTGGCTCTGCGGTGCCGGCTTTTGGACGGGCTGCGCTTTGGCGGGCGTCGCGTCGGCCTTGGGATCGACAGCTTTTTTGCGCTCTAGCTCAAGCTGCGTGACATACGCCGCGTACTCGGTGTAGTCGCCCTCAAAGGTGTTCACAGTGCTGTCCTCGACCATCCAGATCGTATCGGCGAGCGCGTCAATGAAGTAGCGGTCGTGGGAGACGAACAGGATCGTGCCGGGAAATTCCTGTAGCACTCCTTCGAGCGCCTCACGCGAGGCAATGTCGAGATGGTTAGTCGGCTCGTCCAGGATCAGTACGTTAGGCGCTTTCAACGTCAGCTGTGCCAGCGCGACCCGGCTGCGCTCGCCGCCCGAAAGATCGCCGACACGCTTGAAGACGTCCTCGTTGCTGAACAGGAAGCGGCCCAGCAGCGTGCGAATCCGCTCGGTCTTTTCCAGCGGCTTGAGCCGGTGTACCTCTTCCAGCACCGTGTTGTCGAGATTCAGCTCGTCGTGTGTCTGCGCGTAGTAGCCCACCGACACGCCGACGCCGAAGTTGACCCGGCCGCTCAGCGCGGGCAGCTCGTTGACGATTGTGCGCAGCAGCGTGGTCTTGCCTGAGCCGTTCGCTCCCATCAGCGCGACACACTGGCCGCGATTCAGCTCAAGCGCCGGCGTGCGAACCAGCGGCTTGTCGCCCTGCGGCGTTTTGTAGCCGACCGTCAGACCGTCGCTGGTTGTCATAACAATATAGCCGGAGCGCTGCTCGGTGCTCAGTGCCAGCTTGACCTGCTTCTGGTTCTTGGGCGCGTCGATCCGCGTGTCGATCCACTGACCGTTTGCGCCCTGGTAGCCATTCTTGAAGCGCTCAAGCCGCTTGCGACGGCCCTGCGCCTCCTTGGTACGCTGTCCGGCGATATGTCGACGGATAAATTCTTCTTCCTTGGCGATAAAGGCCTGCTGCGCCTCGAAATCTTTTTGCAGCCGCTCGTCGCGCTCGGCCTTGAGCTGAAGATATTTGCTGTAGTTGCCGGGCCAGTCTGTCAGCTTGCCCCAGGCCATCTCAAAGGTGCGCGTCGTCACTTTGTCGAGGAAGTAGCGATCGTGGGAGATCACGATCAGCGTTCCCGGCCAGGTGCGCAGAAACTCTTCCAGCCACTGGAGCGCATGCAGATCCAGATGGTTGGTCGGCTCATCCAGCAGCAGCAGGTCCGGGTCTTCCAGCAGCGTGATCGCCAGGGCGGCACGGGTTTTCTGCCCGCCGCTGAACTCGCCGACTCGCTGGTGGTACTGCGCTTCGGTGAAGCTCAGGCCTTCCAGCGTGCGCTCGATCATGCGCTCAGTATCGTAGCCGCCGCCGTGCTCGAAGCGCGCCATCAGGTCGCCGTAGCGCTCCATGCGATCTTGCCAGTCGGGATGCTCGGTGTCGGCGATCAGCGTTTCAAGCTCGCGAATCTCGGCTTCCATGGCGTG
>DASWTW010000198.1:0-13919 GCA_036401895.1 Herpetosiphonaceae bacterium
GCTGGAAGCTCGACAGCATATCTGAGATCAGATCGTGAAGCGATGCGCGCTCAAGGTTAAGCCGCAGCACGCCCGCGTCGATCTGCGACAGCTCGAACAGATCGTCGACCAGCTGGCTGAGATGAGCGATCTCGTATTGCGCCGAGCGCAGGTAGCGCTCCTCGGTCGCGGGATCGGCGGCGATACCATCGGCGAGCGCTTCGATCAGGGCGCGGACTGCCGACAGCGGCGTGCGCAGGTCGTGAGAGACGGCCGCGATCAAATCCCGCCGCGCCTGCTCAAGCTCGCGCTCATGGGCGGCAGCCTGTTTCAGCGCGGCGGCCATATGATTGAAATCGGCAGCCAGCAGCGCGATCTCGTCGTGGCCGGCGCTGGGGAGCAGCGTATCGAGCTTGCCCGCCGCCAGCTGCGCGGTTCCGGCCCGCACCTCCTCGATGCGCCGCGCGATCGGTGTGGCCCAGAGCAGGCTCAGCCCGATCGCCAGCAGCGCTGCGAAGAGCAGCATCGTCAGCAGCAGCGCCAGATCGTGCTCCGAGATGAACATCTGCTGCGCGCCGACCAGCATCATACCAACCAGCAGCAGACTGCCGAGCAGACTCGCGCCGACGAGCTGGCCGCGCACACCGCCGATCCGGGCCAGAACACCGGGCCGCAGCAGGATAAGCGCGCACAACCCGCCGCCACCGCCGACCACGCCCAGCAGCAGCGCGATCGCCGCCAGATCGGCGCGGGGAATGCCGAGCAGCGTTACCGCCACTACCAGCGTGAGCACCAGCGCTGCCAGAAGAAACAGCAGCGCCGCGCCAAGCGTACGCGCCAGGCTCATCGCTCGCCTCCCCAGCGATAGCCGACACCCCAGACGGTGAGCAGGTAGCGCGGCTGGGTGGGATCGGCCTCGATCTTTTCACGCAGACGGCGCATGTGAACCGTGACAGTGCTGGTATCGGCGGCAAAGGCGTAGCCCCAGACCGTATCCATCAGCTGGTCGCGAGTAAAAACGCGACTGGGATGCGACGCCAGATAGTGCAGTAGATCGAACTCGCGCACCGTCAGCGTGACTGGCTCGCCCCTGACGACGACCTCGCGCGTGTTGGGATCGATGCGCAGATCGCCGAAATCGAGCACCTTCTCATCGCTGCGTGCGGCCGTGGACTCGTTAACGCGCCGCAGCACAGCCGCCACTCGTGCCGCTAGCTCGCGCGGGCTGAAGGGCTTGGTGACATAATCGTCGGCACCCACGCCCAGGCCAATAATCCGGTCTTCTTCCTCGCCCTTGGCTGTGAGCATGATCAGTGGCACGCGGCGCTCGGCCTGAATCCGGCGGCAAACCTCCAGGCCGTTGAGCTTGGGCAGCATCAGATCCAGCACCACCAGATCCGGCTGATGCATGCCGTTGAGCCGCAGCGCCTCGTCGCCATCCGCCGCCGCAACGACCGTATGCCCGTCACGCCGCAAATACAACCCGACGACCTCGCGAATATTCGGCTCGTCGTCGACAACCAGAATCGTCGCCATGTTCGTTTCCATTTCGTAATTCCTTCGATTATAGCGCGACGTTTCCACTCGCCGATCGTGTGTCGATTCTGCTATTTCAGTGGCGCGGTAGCAAAGTTGACGCTAAAGCGGCGGCACCAGATTGTGACCGAGTTGAACGCGCTCACGTCGAGATCGGCGGGCAGCTCGTAGTTCTGGTTGCCCTGGTTGCCCTTCAAGCGGCCAATCTCGGCGTACTGGTTGTCGAGGATCGTGCGGGCGTTGTCGGCATCGGGCGCGGCGGAAAGCCAGACATACAGATCGGGGCCGTTCAGCACTTCAAAGTTTTCCAGCCGCAGCACGCGCGTGCCGTCCGGTAGCTCGTAGATCGATGCGGTACCGGTGCCTTCGTGTGTGACCGGATGAAAATCGCCCGATCGCAGCAGCTTTGGCTCGCTGAGCGCTTCGGTCGGCTGAGCTGTCATCTCGGCCGGCTTTTCTGCCGTCGGCTCGGGCTGCTGCATGGCTGTCGGCTCGGGTGTTTCTGCCATCATATCGGGTTGCTGCGTGGCTATCGGCTCGGGGGTTTCGGCCATCGGCTCGGGTTGCTGCGTTGCCGTCGGCTGGGTGGTAGGGCTCATCTGCATCTGGTCGGACGATTCTTTCATCGGCTCGGGCGTCTGTGGCTGCATTTGATCAGACGATTCTTTCATCGGCTCGGGCGTCTGCATGGTGACGACTGACATAGAGTCGTTTTTGCTTTCCTGCATGGCAACCTGCGCCGCTGGAAAGGCTTCGTCGACGGTGCGCGTGATAAACAGCGGGCTGATCAGATACCAGGCGATCGGCGCGGCGATGATAGCGGCAAGAACAATCGCGCCAAGCAGCAAGCGTTTGCGGGTCATAGATGCTCCTTCTGATGATGTAGCTGCTTGTAGAGTAGCGCCCGCCACTTATCACGATGTTGCGCATTGCTTACAGCTTTCTTAACCGGATCAGGATTTGCCGTACCGAAAAGACGATTTTTACGCGGAAAGCGGGGTAGGCAGCGCAAGGCGCGCTGTTTATACTTCGCGCTATGATGCGTGCCTATGACGAAATTATCGATCTGCTCGCGGCGGGAGCGGAAGCCGAGGGATTGTGCCTGATCTATCCGTCGGAGGCGACCAAGCGGCGGGTTGTCGATCTGCTCCAGCGCCAGAAAAGCGGTGGATTGTCGCCGGAAGAAGCGTCCGAGCTGAGACATTATGTGCAGCTTGAGCAGCTAATGTGCCTGGCCAGAGTGCTGGCTCCGTATCAGCGTGGCGAAGGCGGGCTGTGATACAGCGCAGGATCTGCGAGAATCTATGATAGCCGGAGTGACACGACGACTATTTAGTGTCGTGGAATATCATCGCATGGCTGAGGTCGGGATTTTATGCGAGGATGATCGGGTTGAGTTGCTTGATGGGGAGATCTGGCAGATGAGTCCGATCGGTTCCCATCATGCAGCCTGCGTCGATCGCTTAAACAGAGCGATCAGTCGTCAGATCGACCGATCGGTGATCATGAGTGTGCAAAACCCGATCCAGCTCGACGACTATACCGAGCCACAGCCGGATCTGGCATTGCTCAGGATGCAGCCCGATTTCTACGCCGAGGCGCTGCCCACTGCGGCGGATGTGTTGCTGCTGATCGAAGTCTCCGACACGTCGCTGGAGTTCGATCGCCAAATTAAGCTGCCGCGCTACGCTGAGGCCGGCATTCCCGAAGTCTGGCTGGTCGATCTGCGCGAGAAGCTTGTGCGTGTTTACACCCGGCCGGCCGAGAGCGGCTATCAGGCGATCCAGGATCTGGCGCCAGACCAAACCGCAGCAGCGACGACAATTGCCGGGCTGACAGTGGCTGTGAAAGATATGCTTGGCTGAGCGCAGGACGCCAGCGAACAAGAGCGAAAGATTCAGAAGCAGGACGCGAGACACCTCGCGTCCTGCTTCTTTCCGGCGACAGGTTTGACGGCTCGGTGCGCCAGATGCGGGACTACGGAAACAGCCGCGAGTACTCGGCGTTGGCCAGCGCGATGTCGGTCTGCGCCCAGAAGCGATGGTAGCGGAAGGTTGGAGCCGCGCCGCCGTTGAGATAGCTCTGGACCTTGGCGAAGTCGGGATCGCTGCGGTACTTCGAGCGGATGCTCAAGAACGTCGACGAGGAGTTGATCGGATCGCCGTTGGGCATGCGTCCGCTCCAGCCCGTTGGAACATAGATCGGATCGTCGAAGCGGTTGTAGTCGGCGCGCGTCTCGACGATCGAAACGCCCTTGGGATCGCGATGCTTGGTCCACATGCGGTCGATCAATTCCTTGGCCAGCGTCCTGGATGCGGTATCGCCCGACCTGGCCGCGTAGTACATCAGCGTTTTCGCCAGCGCCGCCGTGATGCCCACGTCCTGGGTTGTGTCGACGATCGTGACCCGCAGATTCGCGTTGTAGGTCGCGTCGGCGGCGTTCCAGTTCTGGGTGGCGGCGTTCCAGTTAAGCCCCGGCTTGCCGCTCCAGCTCAGCGTCGAAGGGATCGCGTAGGTGCCGTCGGCGTTGAGCCGGGTGTTGGCCCGTGCCCAGGCGACCCATTTGTCGAGGATCAGCTTGGCTTTGGCATCGTTGGTGGCGTAGTAGTACTCCGCGACGCGCTCCATCGACCAGGCCTGGAAGCCGAACCAGGTGTTGCTGGCCGGATCGTGATAGACTGGCTTCTCGTCGTAGGCCATGCTGTAGAACGTCGTCGTGCCGGCCGGCGGTGCTGCGTACGCGCCCTGCCAGCTATTGGTCGCGCCGCCGGCGATCGCGCCGTCCGCCGATTGCAGCCAGCGGTAGAACTCGATCTGCCGCTGCAAGCTCGTACCCCAGTCACGGGCGGCGTTTGGCGAGGCGGGCTTGAACGCGGCATTATTGCTCAGCACCCAGGCCGCGAATGGATTTTGATAGCCGAAATGGTTGTGGCTTGAGCCGATGCGCCAGGCCCAGCCCGCGCTCGGATCGGCCGCGCCACCCCAGGCGTAGTACCACGACAGCAGATAGTGCGAGCTGTCGTAGCCGGTGCCGGCCGGGCAGCTCGTGCTGGTGCAGCCGATACGCTTGAAGTATTTGTCGAACATCGAGTAGCGCAGGTAATCGCCCATCTTAGCGGCCTTGGCGACCAGCCCATTGACAATCGGCGAGCCGCCCTGCTGATCGGCCCAGACTTTGGCCCAGTAGAGCGCCTGAATCGCGCGTGCATCGGCGTCGGGAGCGTTGGTGTAGCGCCACTGGCGCGTGTAGGAGCCATCTCTGGTGAAGAGATCCAGAAAGCCGTTAGGCCCGCCGAAGTTGAAGGCGTCCCACGACGGATGCGGCACCGTCTCCCACACCGACTCCTGCGGCCCGCGCTGGAAGGTGTTGATGTATGACGGTCGCGTCGTGCCGTTGCCGCGACTGCCGTAGCCATACCAGTTATCAACGTCGAGCAGCCAGTGCATGCCGTACACATCCGACGTGCCGTACGCGCTCTTCAGCTCATTGGCGATCGGATCGACGCCGACCGAGACGCCCGTTTGCAGCTGCGACGGATACTGGTTCGGCGTATCGTACTCGCTAGCATAGGTCGCCGGCTTGGATGGATTGTAGAAGCTGTTGGTCGGCTGATCCTGGGTCGTCGGGATGATGTAGCGCTCCATGTTGGCCCAGGCGTTGGCCAGCGGCTGCCAGTTGCCGGTCACGCGTCCATACATCGCCTCAAGCCAGAGCCAGTAGCTGTAGGCTTCGGAGGTCGTCTCGTGGCCGTAGTCGGGCGCCTCCACAATCAGCGTCTCGATCGAGTGATACGGCACGCCTTCGGGGCTGAAATAGCCGTTAGCCGGATCATGGATCTCGTTGTACATCTCAAGGAAGCGCGCGGTGTACGGATCGTTCGGCGATGGGCTTGGCGATGGCGACGGGCTCGGCGATGGCGATGGCGACGGGCTCGGCGATGGCGACGGACTTGGCGTAACACCGCCTGGCTCGGTGCCCCAGATCAGCGCGCCGTTACGATACAGCGTCACTTTGGTCCAGTCGGCAAAAGCGGTCTTGGTCGGATCAAACGAGTAGTCGCCGGTCTCGCTATAGTTGGTCCAGTCATTCTTGGCAAAGCGGTTCTGGATCTCGCCGGTGCTGGCGCCGGCTGCCAGGGTTCCGCCCGCAAAGCCGACTTCCAGGTAATAATCCGCTACACCGGCAACCGGCGTCGTCATTTTGACGAAGCGCGCTGTAATGTTGCCACAGCCGATCGTGGCGTAGTCGCACCAGTAATTTTGCGGCTTGTCGCCGTCGACGGTGTACCAGTAGCGGATCTTCAGCTCGCTGAGCGGCACACTGCTGGTCGTGGTATTGACGACGTTGAGATGCGGCTTGATCTGGTTATCGCCTGCATTCGTGTCGGCCGCACGATACTGCACCTTGAGCGTGGTTACGCCCATCGTGCGCGTCGCCGAGAGCGGCAGAACCGAGAAGACGAAGATCGCGAGAATCATCAGGATCGGGAGCCGTTTCATCGAAACCTCCAGGCTGCCCTACAAAGAGCGGGGCATGTGTATTCAGTTTTGACGAGCTGGAAATTGTGGGGGGCAGCACGACAGGGCGAGCGGACGCGGAAGATTCCGCATCCGCCCGGTGAGCGTGTGCCTAGGGCTCCGTACCCCAGACAAGCGCGCCGTTGCGATACAGGGTGACGCGCGACCAGTCGGCAAAGGCTGTCTTAGTCGGATCGAAGGAGTAGTCGCCGGTCTCGTTGTAGTTCGTCCAGTCGTTCTTGGCGAAGCGATTCTGGATCTCGCCGGTGCTGGCACCCGGTGCCAGCGTGCCGCCCGCAAAGCCGACTTCCAGATAATAATCGGCGCTGGCTTTGGGCGTGGCGAGCTTCACGAAGCGTGCCGTGATGTTGCCACAACCGATCGTGGCGTAGTCGCACCAGTAATTCTGGGGCTTGTCGCCGTCGACGGTGTACCAGTAGCGAATCTTGAGCTCGCTCAAGGGCACGCTGGTGCTGCCGGTGTTGACGACGTTGAGATGCGGCTTGATCTGGTTATCGCCCGCGCTGGTGTCGGCCGCGCGATACTGCACCTTCAGCCCTCCCGGCTGTGGCGATGGGCTTGGGCTGGGCGACGGGCTCGGGCTGGGCGACGGGCTGGGCGACGGACTCGGCGACGGTGACGGGCTGGGTGATGGATTCGGCGATGGACTCGGGCTCGGGCTCGGCTGTGTGCCGTCGGGCTCCAGGCCGAAAACGCGCACGCCGTTGTTGTAGAGCGGAATGTTAGTGACTTTGACCGGCGGCGCGCCCGGCGTTGTCGCCACGCCCTGATACGACCAGTCGTTGGCCGGATTCCACGCGCCCGAGCTGGCGATGCGGAACTGGACCTCTTTCTTGAAGGCCGACTGGCCGCCAGGGTAGATCTTGGTCCCGGTACAGTTGATCGTCACATAATACGTGCTGCCCGAGTAGAGCGTCGGGCCGGTCGGCGCCGAGCACTGATTGTAGGCCGAGCTGATCGTGATCTGGCCGGGTGTTACGCCGGACTCCAGCGTGAAGAAGTAGCGGAACGAGCCTTTGTCGAGCATGCGCGCGGGCCAGCCCGATTTGTTCACGATGATCGCTTTGATCTCGGTGAAGTTCGTCCCCGAGGCGTTGACTCCCGCCTGCACATACATCTCGTCGTCGTCGCGGGTTTCGCGCGCCGGGAACGAGGCCAGCGGTGTGCCGCCGTACTCTTTGTACATGCGTGCCAGCGCGCCGGTAAAGCCCGCGTTGTAGTCGGTCGCGACCTCGTTCATGACGTAGTCGCTGCGGCTGTCGGTGTAGCCGTCCGAGGTGTTGGGGCCGCCGACGAGCGCGCCGTAAAGAATGTGGCGCTGGTTAGCCGGCTCGTTGATGTTGTCGGTCCAGGAGCCGTGCGACGTGCGGTGATGCGGATTGCGCGGCGCGTTGGTGCCGAAGCCGACGACATAGCTGCTGTTGCGCGGATTCGAGCCCAGCATGTAGTTGACCTGGTTGACCGCGAAGTCGTGATAGCGCGCCTTTTTGGTCGCGTCCGTCAGCGAGTCGCTGTAGTTGAAGGCGATAAACGCGGTGTTGGCGGCGTAGCGCAGCGATCCCCACTGATCCAGCCAGGCCAGGCCGCCGGGCGTGTAGCGCACGCGCGCGCCGTTGACGCCGACCGTCCAGAAGTCGAGCCAGCGCTCGGCGTCGTCCTTGTACTGCTGCTTGCCGGTCAGCTTGGCCAGCAGCACATAGCTGCCGTAGGCTTTATCGTCCCAGGCGTGCGTCCACTTGTAGGACTTGACCGTGCTTTGTGGCTCGGTGCCCAGGTTCGGATAGTAGGACTCCGCCTTGGCCAGATAGGTCGCGTCGTTGGTCGCGCGGTAAAGCCAGATCGCGCCCCAGACCAGCTCGTCGTTATAGCCGCTCCAGGAATTGTAGTAGCTGGCGGCGTCGGTGATGCAGCTTGAGTACTTGCCGCGATAATTGTCGGCGAAGCTGTACAGCTGCTTGGCGTGATTCAGCAATGTGTCGGCGTAGGTGGGATTGGTGGCGCGGAACGCGATCGATGAGGCGGCCATCGCGGCGGCGGTCTCGCCCGCAAGGTCTGAGCCGGGGCAGGAAGCGTCGATCTTGTAGGATGGCCGCGCCATCTGCATCACCTCAGCCGGACCCCACCAGGCGTGGTCTGCGCCGCCGTTGCCAACCTGCCCGTACAGCTCGTTGGGCGCGGTGTGCGCTTTGATGAAATAATCGTTGACCCACTTGAGATTGTCCAGAATCTCGTCAAGCTGGCCGCTGGTGCTGTACGCGTCCCGGTAATCGACCACGCTCCAGGCCAGCATTGTGGCTGAGCCGGCCATTGGAAAGCCGAACTTGACGTGATCCCCGGCGTCGTACCAGCCGCCGGTCAGATCTTTGCCGACATCCGCCCCATCAGTCAGGCCGGAGTCGCCGCGCCACTCAACACGATTGGTGGCCGGCAGACGGCCCGAGCGCTGGGCCTCATAGAAAAAGATCGCTTTTTGGAGAGCTTCGCCATAGTTATGCACAGGGGCGGCACGCAGAGAAACAGCAGGCAACCGCATCAGCGCTGCGATCAGGATGATCGCGGCAAAGGGGAGAGCGCGTCGTAGCACGCGGGTAAATCGTGGATGATTGGTGGTCATGGAGAACTCCTCAATCGTTCTACATTCGTCCCGATTCCTATAGACACTCGACAATGAGTAACCACCTTTGTTACCGGATGACTACCTCCTTAGCGGGGGGTTCATGCAGAACAGGAATCGTATCTATCTCCTGGTTTTATTGCTACGATGGTGCGTTTTAAGAAATAAAACATTCCTTTCTGAACATCAGGCGCAAAAATAGAATATCAATATCGTACAGATCGATATTGTCTGGATAAATTATGTATATTTTACCAAGTATTTACCGAGATACAAGAAAATATTTGTGACAAAATTGTAGCGTTTCTTGTTCGATCGGATTCATTCCGTTTGCCGCTCGAACCGATAGCCGTGGCCCCAGACGGTGGTGATATAGCGCGGATGTTTGGGATCGTCGCCGAGCTTGCGCCGCAGCCGTTTGATCACCGTACGCAGCGCCGCATCGCCGATCACGTCGTCGCTGCCCCAGATCACGCTGAGCAGCTCGGCGTCGGTGACCAGCCGGCCGGTGTAGCGGATCAGATACGCCAGCACCGCGAACTCACGCGGCGTCAGCAAGATCTCTTCGACGCCCAGCCACACCCGGTGCGCCGCGTTGTCGAGAACAAGCTGTTTCATAGCTACTTTTGAATGATGATGAAGCATGGCTTTTCCATATTCAGTTAGTTGCGATGCGGCTCCGGGGGGAATGAGCCGCGCCGGTGCTTGTTAGCGCTCGGCTGCACGCCGCTTGAGCGCATACTCGATCGCCCAGATTGCCTGGGGTCGCATGTACATGCCGGCGCGGAAGCGCTTATCGGCGTACCAGGCTTCGGGCGTGCGGAACCAGAATCCAGCCGTGTTGTAGGTCACGTTGTACGCGCCCCAGGCCGTCTGCCAGCCTTCTTGCTCCAGCCCTTCTTGCAGCATCAGCGCCGCCAGCGCGTAGGTCGTGCCGCACCAGACCTCCTCGGCCTGCGGATCGCTGGTATCCACGTGGCCATCGGGCGTCATGCCGTTGACCGCGCCCATCATGCCGTCGGCGAAGCGAATCACGTTAAACTCGAAGATCGTGCGTAGGGCGCTGAGAATATGCTCCCGTGGCCCGATAGCCGGCAGCTTGAGCGCGCCTGCGTACCACTGGCCGGCCAGCTGATCGGCCATGATGCTTTCGCGCTGTGGATTGTCGCCGGTGTTGTAGCGATAGTACTCGCCGTTCCAGAGCTTAGCCTCGTAGCTGGCGCGCGCCTGATTGCACCACGCGCGGTAGTCGGCGGCACGATCGGGATCGCCCTGAAGCTCGGCCATACGGCTGGCCGCCTCCAGCGCCGCGATCAGCAAGCCGCCGCTGTACGCGCTCGCGCCTTCCATCGACCAGGTATCGTAGGTTTGATCCGCGCCGTGGTGATCCAGCAGCCCGTCGCCGTCGCGATCGAACTGGCGAATGTAGTCCAGCGCGATCGGAATTGTGGGCCAGAGCTGATCCAGCAGCGCCCGATCGTCGAGCAGCAGGCAGTCGCGGTAGGCGCGCAGCACATACTTGAGATTCAGATCTTTCCAGTCGTTGATGTTCTGCCAGGTGTAGGCGTTGCTGCGCAAAAACGGCGAGTCGTGGGGTGCGCCGAGGTCGTGAGGCAGCGCGCCCTTGAGTTTGCGCGGGGCGCGCTCCCTTGTCGCATCGACCACAAACTCGCTCAGGTCTTCCTGCTGCACGGTGGCCGCGAATTGCAGCATCTCCTGGCGCTCAAGCTCGGGCCAGAGCTGAAGGATCGCCCAGGAGCTGTAGAAGGCGACGTCGTGGGTGGCGTAGAAGGGATAGTCATAGCACTCAAGGTAGGCGAACAGATCCGAGCGCCGCTCGCTCACGGGCACATCCAGCGGGCCGTCTAGCCACAGCGTGCCGCCGTCGACCAGATAGTACAGCTCGTTGAAGAGCGCGGTTTTGTACCACTCGGGCCGCTGTGGATCGGCCAGGATCGGCTCCTGCCAGGCTTTGATCTGCCGTCGCCAGCCGCGATAGTAGCGCAGCGCGTCGGTCGCGATCTCCCAGGCGTTGCTGCCGCTGTCGTCGTAAAAGCGTGTGTAGCGCTTGTGCCAGCGCGCGCCGTCAGGAAAGCTGACCACCGGCAGATCCCAGGCCAGCGCAAACGGGACGGTCTTTGTCTCGCCGGGCGCCAGCTCGAAGGTGATCGCCAGCGCCGCGCCGATCTGCTCGTCGCCGCTTACGCTTTGATCGTCGAGGTCGTCGAGCTGTCCATCGGCGGCAAAGTCCTGCCACAGCTCGGCGCCGCTGCCGTCGATCGTAAAGCGGCTGCGGTAGCTCACGGTCACGCCCGGCACCTCCACGGCGGCGATCGCCAGCGATCCATCCCAGGCCGCGCCGCTGAACTCGTGGTCACGCAGCATCTCAACGCCCTGGAGATGGCCTTCGCGGCGGGCAGCGTTGCGGTTATGCGCCAGCAGCGCCGTATCCCGACCGCCGACGATCGCGCTGCCGAGGAGATTTTCCCAGGTCAGCATCAGGCCCACTTTGACCCAGCTGCTGCCGGGATTTTCGACGCGCCACTCGAAAACGCCGACTGGAAAGCTGCTCTCGCGGTCGTTGCCGGGGATGATGGGTGAGAACTGCTCCTGTGTCAGGCGGATCGGCAGCGTGTCGGAGAGGTAGTCGAACCAGGCGCGCGGAAAGAGTGCGTAGTAGTTGCCCTCGCCGCGCGGATATTCCCACTGCCAGTCGCGGAGCTGATCTTTGGGCCGCTCGGTACACAGCACCTGGGCGAGCCGCTGGCCCTCGTGCTCGACGTACACGCTGAACTGGTTGGCGTAAACACTCTGGTAGCGATGCGTTCCAGCCTCAAGATGCCAGCGCGCAAAGTCGCCGCGATGCGTCCGTCCGATCGCGCCGCTGCCGATGCCGCCGAGCGGTAATCCCTGGTCGGGGCCATCGTCGATCATCACCGGCGACACATCCTGCACGGCTCGTCCGGCATCGGGCACGTGAGCGCCGAGCGGATGTTTCCAGGCCGCAAGCGGAATCTCGGCAGGCCGATCCGGGCTCGACGCGACAGGTGGGAGGGTTTCAAATAAACTCACAGATGGTTACCCTTCAGGGCAGGAAGTCCAGGCACCTTAATCCTGGGATGAACGCCCTCGCTTTAGCCCACAATTGCACAAATGTTCGATCTGCGCTATAATTCAATATATGAAACTCATTGCACAACTCAAGTTGCAACCAACGCCTGAACAGGCGGATGCGCTCAAGCGCACACTTGAGGCTGCCAATGCTGCGTGTAACTACATCAGCGATGTCGCCTGGAACACGCGCACGTTCGGCAAGTTTGCGCTTCAGAAGTTGTGCTATCAGGATGTGCGTGAAACGTTCGGCTTGTCGGCACAGATGGTGGTCCGGGCGCTGGCCAAAGTAGGCGATGCTTACAAGCTGAACCAGCAGACTGAGCGCAGCTTTCGACCGCTCGCCAGCATTGCCTACGATGATCGCATCCTCTCGTTTGCCCTTCCCGATTCGTCGATCTCGATCTGGACACTTGAGGGGCGGCAGTCCATCCCATTTGTGTGTGGTGAGCGCCAGTGGCGGCTGCTGCAAACGCGCCAGGGGGAAAGCGATCTGCTGCTCCATCGCGGCACCTGGTATCTGTTGGTAACGTGCGACGTGGAAGAACCCGATCCGCACGACGTTGACGACGTGCTGGGCGTTGATTTGGGTGTGACCAACATTGCCACTGACAGCGACGGGGAAATCCATTCCGGCACGACCGTTAAGAACGTGCGCTACCGGCATCGGCGGCTGAGAAGTAAACTGCAGACGCTCGGTACACTCGGCAGTCGCCGCCGGTTGCGGAAACTGGCCGGACAAGAACGCCGATTTGCTAAACACGTCAACCACTGTCTCTCCAAACGGATTGTTGCGAAGGCCGAACGCACAAAGCGGGCGATTGCGTTGGAAGACCTGACGCATATTCGCTCGCGGGTGAGGGCTCGACGGTCGCAGCGCGCAACACTCCACTCCTGGGCCTTCGCACAACTCAGGGACTGTATCAAGTAAAAAGCTCGGTTGCGCGGTGTTCCGGTCCATTTCGTTGATCCCCGCAATACGTCCCGTACCTGCCCTGCGTGTGGGCATTGTGCGAAAGAAAACCGCAAAACTCAGCTATCCTTCGTCTGCACATCCTGTGGGTTCGCTGGCCTAGCAGATGTGATCGCGGCGGGCAATATTGCTCGCCGGGCGCTTGTAAGCGCGCCATACTACTCGGAGGCAGCGTCGGCTGTCGCGCCAGAGTAAAGCCTAAACCCTTCAGGATTGGGTAGCTTACGCTCATTCCTTTCCGCATCCAGCCGGCTAGCGACCGGCTCGATCCGCACTCACTGCGGGGGGTGAATTGTCAGGTCTAGCGTGCGCGTTGGGCCGCACCGCACGATTGCCGGATCACCAGCTGCGTGGGAATCCGGCGCTGTGTGACGACGCCCTCCTCGCCTTCCAGCAGCGCGATCAGCATCGCGGCGGCGGCGCTGCCCATCTCAAAGATCGACTGGCGCATCGTGGTCAGCGGCGGGTTGGAGAAGGACGCGGCCGGCAGATCGTCGAAGCTCACGATCGCGACGTCGTCGGGAATCGACAGATTAGCCTCGTGGATCGCCCGCAGCGCGCCGATCGCCATGGTATCGCTGGCAATAAAGACTGCTTTGGGCGGCTGCGGCAAACTCAGCAGCTGGTTCATCGCCTCGTAGCCGCCCTGCTGCGTGAAATGTCCCTCGACGATCAGCTCAGGGATGATCGGCTGCGCGGCTTCGAGCAGCGCCTGTTTGTAGCCGTCGCGCCGGTCGATGCCCGCCGCCATCTGGAGCGCCCCGGTGATCGTCGCGATACGCGTATGTCCCAGGCCGATTAGATGCCTGACCGCCTCGCGCGAGCCCTCGCGGTTTTCCACGTCGACCCAGTTGAGATCCGTGAAATACGGATGCCGCCCGACCAGCACCAGCGGCGTGCGATCCTTCATCAGGCGCGGCAGAATCGGATCGTCGACATCGCTGGAAAGCATGATCATGCCGTCGAAGTGGCGGCTGCGCACGATGCGGTTGTAAAAGCCCTGCTCCATCTCGGCCGTGACCATCGACAGCATCAGAAAATAGTCGCGGGCGGTGCAGGCCTCGGTGATGCCCTGGATCACATGCGGGAAGAACGGGTCGGAGACGATGACCGTCGCGCTGCGCGGGATCACCAGGCCGATCACATTGGTGCGACGGCTGGCCAGGC
>DASWTW010000199.1:0-20035 GCA_036401895.1 Herpetosiphonaceae bacterium
TCTTCGCGACGGTGTACCTGTGGCCGCGTTTATGAGCACGCGTACGCTGCTGCTTTCGCTGTGGCACTGGCATCCTTCGGTGCTGCTGGGCTGCGCGGCGCTGATCGCCGGGTACGTGGTGCTGCTGCGTGGCCGCTGGACAGCGCGGGCGCTGCTGTTTGGGCTGGGCATGGCCGTGCTGCTGGTCGCGCTGCTGTCGCCGCTGCACGAGCTGGGCGATCGCTACCTGTTCAGCGCGCACATGCTGCAACATCTGCTGCTGCTGCTGATCGTGCCGCCGCTGCTGCTGCTGGGATTGCCGAGCGCCGCGATCGAAAGGCTGCTGCGCGCTCCCGGCGTGGCGCAGATCGAGCGCGCTCTGGGCGCGCCGCTGCTGGCGTGGGCGATCGGGCTGGGCGCGATGTGGCTGTGGCATCTGCCTGCGCTCTACAATCTGGCGCTGCGTAACGAGTGGGTGCATATTCTTGAGCATCTGTTCTTTCTGGTCAGCGCCGTGATCTTCTGGTGGCCGATCTTCACCAGCGCCGAGCGATCGCGGCTACATCCGCTGGGCGCGATCGCTTATCTGTTCGCCGGCATGATCGTCAGCAGCCTGCTGGGCATGATCCTGACCTTTGCCGAGCCGGGGCTGTATCCGGCCTACGTGAATCCGCCCGATCCCTTCGGCCTGCTGCCGCTGCTCTGGGGCGAGTGGGGCCTGACGCCGGCGGTCGATCAGCAGGTGGGCGGTCTGCTGATGTGGGTACCCGGCGGCATGGTTTATCTGCTCGGGATCATCATGCTGCTAGCGCGCTGGTACGCCATGCCCGAGGATGACGCGCTCGGCCTTGCCGAGGTGAGCGAGACCGGCCTGCTGACGAGTAACGGAGGATGATCGATGGCTGAGAACGAACCTGCGACCAACCAGCCAACACCCGATCCACGAGAGGCTCCGCGCGCGCTCGATATGCGACCGCCAACGCCTGCGGTCCAGCCCCGCGTCGATCACACCGGCTCGGCCTCGCCGCCCGCCGCGCATCCCGCGCTGCCACGTCCCACCTACTGGCCGGCGGCGCTGGCGTTTGGCATCACGCTGCTGGCCTGGGGCTTCGTCACCACCGTCTATATCTCGATCGTGGGCATCCTGATGATCTTTCTGGCTATCGGCGGATGGATTGGAGAACTGCTGCATGAGCACTGAACCGACCGCTCAGCGATCACCGGCGGAGCCCGGCCCCAGCGTCGGCGAGTCCCTGACCGACGCGGGCGCGCCGCTGCTCAGCCGCCGCTCGTTTTTCACCAAGCTCAGCCTTGGCCTGGCGGGAGTCGGCGCGGCGCTCACCGGCCTGCCGATCGTGGGCTTCCTGCTGGCGCCACTCTTCGGCAAGCCGCCGCAGCAGTGGCAGCCGGTCGGCGCGATCAATAACTTCGCGGTCGGCGAGACCAGGCTGGTGACCTTTGAAGATCCGTCGCCGCTGCCGTGGGCCGGCGTCACCGCGCGCACATCGGCCTGGGTGCGGCGCGAGAGCGAGTCCGAGTTCGTGGCCTTTGCGATCAACTGCACGCATCTGGGCTGTCCCGTGCGCTGGCTGGCTGACGCGAATATTTTTATGTGTCCGTGTCACGGCGGCGTCTTCTACAAAGATGGCAGCGTCGCAGCCGGACCGCCACCACGGCCGCTCTTCCGCTACGAGACGCGCGTCAGCGGCGATCAGCTTGAGCTGCTGACGGGCGAGCTGCCGATTACGGGGTAGAAGGAGCATCGCATGAACGCTCTCAAACGCGCATGGAGCTGGATCGACGACCGCAGCGGCCTGTCGGGGCTGCTCGGGCCGGTCTTGACGCACCCCGTACCACGCGGCGCCGGCTGGGCCTATGTCTTCGGCAGCGCCACGCTGGCCGCGTTTATTGTGCAGGTCGTGACCGGCATCGCGCTGGCGACGGCGTATGTCTCGTCGGCGGGCGAGGCTTACGCCAGCCTGCTGTTCATTACCAGCAATCCGCTGGGCTACCTGCTGCGCGGCATGCATTTCTACGGCGCGGGCGCGATGATCCTGATGGTCGGCCTGCATATGATCCAGGTTTATCTTTACGGCGCGTTCAAGTATCCGCGCGAGATGAACTGGCTGACCGGCGTGGTGCTGCTGGGCGTGACCGTGGCGATGGGCTTTACCGGCCAGCTGCTGCGCTGGGACGACATCGCGGTCTGGTCGGTCTTTGTGGCGGCGTCGCAGGCCTCGCGAGTGCCGGTGGTCGGCGAGCAGGTGGCGCGCTTCATCATCGCGGGCGACTCGATCGGCGGCGCGACGCTGAGCCGCTTCTTTGCATTTCATGTGTTTTTCATCCCGGCGCTGGTCTTCGCCGGGCTCGGCGCGCATCTGTGGCTGGTGCTGCACAACGGCATCTCGGAGCCGCCCGAGGCCGGGCGTCCGGTCGATCCCAAAACCTACCGCGCCTGGTACCACGAGTATCTTAAGCGTGACGGCGTGCCGTTCTGGCCGGATGCGGCCTGGCGTGACATCGTTTTTGGCGTCGGGATGATCATCGCGATCATGCTGCTGGCCTGGTTCTGGGGACCGCCCGAGCTTGGCGCGCCGCCCGATCCGAGCAATGTCGAGGCCTACCCTCGACCCGACTGGTACTTTCTGTGGTTTTTCGCCGCGCTGGCGCTGCTGCCGACCGAGATCGAAGATTATGTTATCCTGATCGCGCCGGTGGTGATCGGGATTCTGCTGCTGGGGCTGCCCTTCTTCTCGAACAAAGGCGAGCGTAGCTACCGGCGTCGGCCGTGGGCGGTCGGCATCGTGATTATCGTGGTGATCATGGTCGGCACGCTGTGGCGCGCGGGAGCAAACGCGCCCTGGTCGCCGGCTTTCGGCCAGCAGCCGCTGGCGGCCAACGTCGTGCGGGCCAGCAATGAGCAAGTCACACGCGGCGCGCAGCTCTTCCACAGCGAGGGCTGCCAGTTCTGCCACGCGTTTGCCGGCCAGGGCGGGCAGCGCGGCCCGAGCCTCACGGACGTCGGCGATCGGCTGAGCCGCGACCAGATCGCGATCTCGATCTTGAACGGGCGGCGCAATATGCCCGCGTATGGCAACACGCTCACGCCGGATCAGCTTGAAGATCTTGTCGCGTTCCTGCAATCGCGCTCGCAGCAGAACGCCGATACGGGCGCAGATCCTGCTAGTGCGCAATTGCCGTAACGAACAAGTGAACAAGCGAACAAGGGAACAAAGGGTTTTGGATACTGTAGTTTTGTTCTTGTGGCCCTCATCCCCCATCCCCTTGCCCCGAACCTCGGCTGGCTTCAGCCTCGGTTGCGACAGGAGAAGGGGAGGCGGTGGTACTTTTTGTTCTTTGTTCTTTGTTCTGTCGTTAGGTTCTTGGTTCTAGGTTCTAGGTTCTCCATTCTCGGTTCTAAGGACATCCATACATGGCAATTTTCGATCGGCTCAAAAACTATATTGGTCTAAATCCCAATCCGATCACCGAAAAGACCAGGCAGGCACACGCGCGGCTCAAGGGCGCGTCGGTCGCCATCAGCGTTTGTCCCTACTGCGCCGTCGGCTGCTCGCAGCTGGTGTACAGCAAAGACGGCCGGATCATCGACATCGAGGGCAACTACGAGAGCCCGATCAACGGCGGCACGCTCTGTCCCAAGGGCGCGGCGACTTTCAACTTGATCCACAGCCCGTATCGCGTCACGACCGTCAAGTATCGCGCGCCCTACAGCGATCGCTGGGAGGAGCGACCGCTGGACTGGGCGATGGAGCGCATCGCGCAGCTCACCAGGCAGACGCGCGACGCAAGCTTCGAGGAGCACGACGCTCAGGGCCGGCGCGTTAATCGCACGCTGGCGATCGGCCACCTGGGCGGCGCGACGCTCGACAACGAAGAAAATTATCTGATCAAAAAGCTGTTTACGGCCGGTCTCGGCATTGTCGCCGTCGAGAACCAGGCGCGGATATGACACTCCAGCACGGTGCCCGGTCTGGGCGCTCGGCTTGGTCGCGGCGGCGCGACATCTTTTCAGCAAGATTTCGCCAACAGCGATTGCATTGTGATCATGGGCGCGAACCTGGCGGAGAATCATCCGGTCGGCTTTCGCTTTGTGATGAAGGCCAAAGAGCGCGGCGCGACGGTGATCCATATCGATCCGCGCTTTTCGCGGACCTCGGCGCTGTCGGATCTGCATGTTCCGCTGCGAGCCGGCAGCGATCTGGTCTTTCTGGGCGCGCTGATCAACTATGTGCTCGGCAGCGAGCGCTGGAACAGCGATCCGTTCTTCCAAGAGTATGTCAGGCATTACACCAACGCGCCGGTGATCATCAACCGCGAGTTCCGCGACACCGAAGATCTGGGCGGCGTGTTCTCGGGCTTCGATCCCGCGACCGGCAAGTACGACACGACGACCTGGCAGTACGCCGGCGATGGCGTCGATCCCGGCGCGGCGCAGCATCCCGCTCAGGACGTGCAGAGCCGCGAGGGCGGCGCCGCGACCGGCACGCCGCAACAGTCGCAGATCGACCCGACGCTGCAAGATCCGTTCTGTGTGCTCCAGCTGCTCAAGAAGCACTTCGCGCGCTACACGCCCGCGATGGTCGAGCGGACCTGCGGCGTGCCTCAGGCGCACTTTTTGAAGGTGGCCGAGGCGATTCTCAGCAATTCGGGCCGCGATCGCACGACCTCGTTTGCGTACGCCGTGGCCTGGACGCAGCACACGATCGGCACGCAGATCATCGGCTGCTGCGCGATCTTGCAGCTGCTGCTCGGTAACATCGGGCGACCTGGCGGCGGGATCATGGCCATGCGCGGCCACGCCACAATCCAGGGCTCGACCGATATTCCCACGCTCTACAACCTGCTGCCGGGCTATATTCCGATGCCGACGCAGCCCCATCACGGCTCGCTGGATGATTTTCTCAAGCAGGAGCGGCTCCTAACCGGCATCTGGTATGAGCTGCCCAAATATCTGATCAGCCTGCTCAAAGCCTGGTACGGCGACAGCGCGCGGCCCGACAACGATTTCGCCTTCGATCTGCTGCCCCAGGTCGGCGGCGACTACTCGTTTCAGTCGATGCTGCTGCTGATGAAAGACGGCATCATGAAGGGGCTCTTCTGCATGGGCCAGAATCCGGCGGTCGGCGGGCAGAACGCGGTGCTGGCGCGGCAGGCGCTGGCGAATCTCGACTGGCTGGTTGTGCGCGATGTGCATGAGGTCGAGACCGCCGCGTTCTGGTACGACGCTCCCGAGGTGCGGCGCGGCGAGGTGCGGCCCGAGCAGATCAAGACCGAGATCTTTTTGATGCCGGCCGCGCTGACCGGCGAGAAAGAAGGCTCGTACACCAACACGCAGCGGCTGGTGCAGTGGCACGACAAGGCCGTCGATCCACCCGGCGATTGTCGCTCTGAGGCCTGGTTTATTCACCGGCTGGGTACGCGGCTCAAGCAGCTGTACGCCGCCGAGTCGGGTCCGCTGGCCCAACAGATCCAGGCGCTGACCTGGGATTATCCCACGCTCGACGATCGTGTCGGCGATCCCGACCTCGACGTGGTCGTCAAGGAGATCAACGGCTATGCGGTCGCGGACGGCCGCACGGTCAAAGACTACAACGATCTCAAAGACGACGGCTCGACGGCCTGCGGCTGCTGGATCTACTCCGGGATTATGTCGCAGGACGGCCGCAATCGCGCCAAGAACCGGCAGGGCGACGATCGGGCCTCGCTGGGCTGGGGCTTTGCCTGGCCGCGCAACGATCGCATTCTGTACAATCGCGCCTCCGCCGATCCGCAGGGCAACCCGTGGAGCGAGCGCAAAAAGTGGATCTGGTGGGACGCCGACGAAGGCCGCTGGACCGGCTACGATGTGCCGGATTTTCCCGCGACCAAGCCGCCGGACTACCAGCCGCCGCCCGACGCCAGGGGCCTGGCCGCGCATCCCGGCGACGCGCCGTTTGTACGCCTGGCCGATGGTCGCGGCGCGCTGTTCGCGGCATCATCGCTGAAAGACGGCCCGCTGCCCACGCACTACGAGCCGCGCGAGTCGCCGATCGACAACGCGCTTTATCCCGAGCGCACCTGGAATCCTGTTGCGCCGCAGTTCGTGCGACCGGATAATCGCTACCACGAGCTGGGCGATCCGCGCTTCCCGTATGTGATCACGACCTACCGTCTGACTGAGCATCACACGGCGGGCGGCATGAGCCGCTGGGTGCCCTGGCTGGCCGAGCTTCAGCCCGAGGGCTTCGCCGAGATCAGCCCTGAGCTGGCCGCAGAGCTGGGCGTCAACAACCGCGACTGGATCACGATCTCCACGCTGCGCGGCGAGATCGCGACGCGCGCGCTGGTGACGGAGCGCATCCCGCCGCTGCGCATCGACGGCAAGATCGTGCATCAGGTTGGGCTGCCCTGGCACTTTGGCTTTGGCGGCCTGGCGCGCGGCGGCATCGGCAACGACATCACGGCGCTGGTCGAAGATCCCAACTCGCTGATCCACGAGGCCAAGGCGTTTACGTGTAACGTACGAAAGGCGGAGAACCTAGAACCTAACGGAGAACAAAGAACAAAGAACAAAGAACAGAGAACAGAGGACAAAGAACAGAGAACAGAGGACAAAGAACAGAGGACAAAGAACAACTGAAAAGATCCATGATTTCCCTTCTGCCTGCCGCACAGCGGTAGAAACGAGAGCGGCTGCGCTCCGTGAATGAGATGGTGGACTGGTCAAAGAGTCACAAACCAAATCACCGTAGCTAGGCTTATTGGTTCTAGGTTCTGGGTTCTAGGTTCTTCTTTGTTCCCTTGTTCGCTTGTTCCTTTGTTCTTAAAGGATTTGCATGAGCGTACCGATTTCATTGATCGATAAAGAGCTGGCTAGCAGCCACGGAGCACGGCCCGGCGCGCTGGGCTTTCTCACCGATACGACGCTGTGCATCGGCTGCAAGGCCTGCGAGGTCGCCTGCAAGCAGTGGAACCAGCTGCCGATGGACAACTTCGGCTTCACCGGCCACAGCTACGATAACACCGGCGATCTCAGCGCGACAACCTGGCGCCACGTCGCGTTTGTGGAGCGGCTCGGCGACGAACGGCCAACCGAGATGCCGCCGTTTCAAAGCGGCTGGCTGATGATGAGCGACGTCTGCAAGCACTGTGTCAACGCGGGCTGTATGCAGGCGTGTCCCACGGGCGCGATCATTCGCACCGAGATCGATACGGTGGTTGTGCAGCAAGACATCTGCAACGGCTGCGGCTACTGCGTGCCGTCGTGCCCCTACGGCGTGATCGAGCTGAGCCCTAGCGACTTTAAGGCGCACAAATGCACGCTCTGCTACGATCGCTCGAAGGACGGCCTTGAGCCGGCCTGCTCGAAGTCGTGCCCTACGGACTCGATCCAGTTCGGCCCGGTCGAGCAGCTGCTGGCGCGCGCCCGGCAGCGGGTGGCGGATCTGCATCAGCGCGGCGTAACCAGCGCCTACATCTACGGCGACCGCGAGATCGGCGGGACGGGCGGCATGGATGGTCTGAACGCCTTCTTTATTCTCACGGACGAGCCCGAGGTGTACAACCTGCCCGCCTATCCTGAGCTGCCGCAGCGCAAGACCGGGACGGCGTTCTTATCGACGCTGGGCGCGGCGGTGGCGCTCGGCCTGGCGGCGGTGGTAGCGCTAAAGGGGAAATAGAAGAACCTAGAACCCAGAACCTAACGGAGAACTGAGAACAAAAAGGAAAACTCAAGATAGAAGTCATGTTCCTAATGCCTGCTGCACCGGAATAAAAGCGAGGCCATGAGAATCAGAAATGTGAGTGGCTATGCATTGAGAACTCGAATGATGGCATTATCAAAAGGGTAAAAGACAAATCACTGTGACTCGACTCATTGGTTCTAGGTTCTTAGTTCTAGGTTCTAGGTTCTTTATAGGAGAGCGCATGTCAGATTCGTACCAGCGGCGCTGGGAGCCGAAGCGTGGTGGACGCTCTGTAGCCGACGAGACGCGCAACAGCTACTACAATGTGCCGGTGATCCACAAGCCGCACTGGAAATGGCTGATCATCTTCTACTTTTTCCTGGGCGGTATCTCCAGCGCCAGCTACGTGATCGCGACGATCGCCGAGATCTGGGGCGGGCGCGACGGCAGACAGATTACCCGCGTGGGGCGCTATCTTTCGCTGGCGGCGCTGATCCCCAGCCCGATCTTGCTGATCCTGGATCTGGGCCGTCCCGAGCGCTTTCACCACATGCTGCGGATCGTTAAGCTGCGCTCGCCGATGTCGCTGGGCACGTGGGGCCTGACGATCTTCGGCATGTTCTGCGCGCTGTCGGCGCTGATTCAGGCCGCGCAGGACGGACTGCTGAGCCGCATCGCGCTGATCAACCGGCTGCTGCTGGCGCTGCCTCGCAAAACAATCAGCGTGATCGGCGGGATGTTCGGCTTTTTTGTGGGCGGCTACACCGGCGTGCTGCTGGGCGTCACCGCAGTGCCGATCTGGGCCAAGAACGCGCTGCTGCTGGGGCCGCTCTTTCTCTCGTCGGCGATGTCGAGCGCCTGTGCCGCGATCACGCTGCTGCTCTCGCTGGTGCGCAAACCGCAGCACAGAACGATTCTCCGGCTTGAGCGCCTGGACACGCTGGCACTGCTGGCTGAGCTAGGCTTGATTCTCTCGGCGCGGGTGAACGCGGGACAGATCATCTCGCGGCCGATCCGCGAAGGACGGCTGGGGCGAATCTTTCGCTGGGGCGTGCTGGGCGGCGGCATTCTCGCGCCGCTGGCGATCCAGATCCGCAGCATTGTCAGCCACCGGCCGCCGTCACGCTCCCTGACGATCCTGTCGTCGCTGCTGACGCTGACGGGCGGCTTTCTCCTGCGCTACGTGATGGTCATGGCCGGTCGCGCCTCCGCCGACGATCCGCAGGCCACATTTGAGTATGCGCGTAGCGGCAGGCGGCAGACTCCGACGCCGGATCGCAGCCAGGAGCGCTGAGATCGAGCAGTACGGCATCAGGAAGTTGCGCGGCACATCGAGCGATCAGGCCAGATCCGCCGCCCGGCGCCTGAGCACCACGCGCTCCAGCGAGACCGTCAGCACATCACCGATCGGAATCACGTGTCGCTCCAGCAGCCCCCACCACTTGCCGATCACCAGCTCGCCCGCGCCCAGCGGCCTGGCATCTGCTGTGGTCGCGTAGCCCGCGCCGGCCGATTGGTTGCGCACCGCCGAATTGCCAAGCGGCTGGGTCGGCATGGGGCCGAGGAGCTCGCCGCTCACGCTGCTGGTCTGGAGTGCGTCGGGGAGAATGCGCTCTTGAGCTGTTGTAGCTCCACGCCGGATCTTGAGCACGGTGCCGAGATATACCTGATCGAAGCTGTACACATCCATCCAGACGCGAATATCGCGATCATCAAAGCTCATGCGGCTCTCCTCAGCGCAACACGCAGCACAACTATCGATCGAGTTGCCGTAAGCATAGCCTATGCCACGTGCTTAAGCGAAGAGGTAAACATTCCCGGGATCGCGCAGGCTCACCCGCCGCGAGCAGCAGGTGAGCCATGGAGCCGGATCATAGCCGAGATCAAGCGTGGTAGATGCAGCGGCTGGTTCGGCTCAGGCGCCGACCTCACGCTCTCCGAGCTGCACAAGACCTACCTGCTTGTAAAGCTCAAGAAAATCAAAGCTATTCCAGGCCTCGACAATCTTGCCGTTCTTGATCCGCGCCATGGTCATGCCCGTATATTCGATGGGCTTGCCGGTCGCCTTGGTGCCGAGACTATCGCCGGTATGTCGTGCGCGGACGGTGCAATAGATCGCCACCAGGTCGCCCTCGGCAACCGTTTCGTGGATCGTCACCTTGATGTCGGAGAGGGACTCGCGAAAGGCGTGATACATGCGCTTGAAGTCGTCGGGCGTTTGCAGCGCTCTGCCGTGCTCGTCGGCGTTGCCGTGCGCCGGCGTCTCGGGGTCCAGCAACTCGTCGATGACCTCAGTTCGTCCCTTGGTCCAGACCTCATCAAACCAGCGGTGGACGAGCGCCTTGTTGGCTTCTGACATGGGAGCCTCCTTGTTCTCACCCGTGGGGGACACCGATTCCGAATGTGTACGATTCAGCACGCCACGTGCCAGGCGAGATGTACCTGTGTTATCGCGCAATGAGATTAGGCTGTCAAGTGTGCGAATCAAAGACCGGCGCACCCTGAACACCCATCGTCCCAGCGTGAGCCACGTTCGATCGCTGCATTGTTCTTGCCAGACCGCGTATACTGGCATCAGCATAAAGCTCACTGGTGATGCCATAATTAGCCGGCACGCAGAAGGTGCAGGAGTTGTGTATGGATGTTGAGGTGTTCGCGCGGCAGGTTCAGGAGGCTGAGGGCCGCTTACAAGGGCTGATCCAACAGACTCAGGGCCCGCCGCTCGATGCGCAGCCGGTCTTAGACATGACGCTTGCCGAGCTAAGCACCGCCTTCGAAGAGCTGAACGTCGCCGTCGAGGAGTTGAACGCCCAGCAGCAGGAATTACTCGCCAGCCAGCAGCTGATCGAGAGCGAGCGCCAGCGCTACCGGGATCTCTTCGATTTTGCCCCAGACAGCTACCTCGTCACCGATGAGCGCGGCGTGATCCAGGAGGCCAATCGAGCAGCCGCGACGCTGCTCAACATCGATCAGCCGTTTCTGCCTGGATTACCGCTGAGCGTCTTTCTGCCCCAGCATGAGTCGGCGCGGCTGTTTCAGCATCTCCAGAGCCTGCGCCGCGCCCAGCCCGGCACAATCGAGGAGTGGGAGATGCCGATCCAGCCGCGCAACGCGTCACCTCGCGACGCCTGGCTGCGGGTCGCGCCGATAACGAACCATGCGCGGCGCGTGGTTGGCTTGCGCTGGCTCCTGCGCGATCAAACGGCGCACAAGCTCAGCCTCGCTCAGCAGCAGACCAGCGCGATCCTTGAAAGCATCAGCGATGCCTTCTATGCCGTGGATCACGAGTGGCGCTTCACCTACGTCAACCACAAGGCCGAGCAACTGCTGGGCCAATCGCGGGAGCAGTTGCTCGGCCAGAATATCTGGGAGGTGTTCCCGGCGGCGATGATGAGCGACGCCTACACGCACCATCAGCGGGCGATGACCGAGCAGGAGGTCGTCGAGTTCGAGATGCTGTCGCCGGTGCTGCACTCCTGGATCGAAGGCCGAATCTATCCCAGCGCGCAGGGTGTCTCAGTCTACTTTCACGATATTTCCGAGCGCAAACGTGCCGAGGCCGGGCTCCAGCTCCTGGCGCAAGCCAGCGATCTGCTCTCGGCCACGCTCGACTACGAGACAACACTGGTGCAGGTGGCGCAGCTAGCCGTCCCAGCGCTGGCCGATATGTGCCTCGTCAGCATCCAGGAGGAAGATGGCGAGGCACGCCGGATTGAAGTCGCGGTCGCCGAATCGATTCCAGCCGAGCATAGGGAGCTGGTCAAGCGGCTGGCCGACGACGGCTGGAGCCGGCTGATGGCGCGGGCGGTCCGTCGCGAAGAGTCGATTCTGATCCCCGATCTGCCGCGTGCCTTCCGCGAGATGCTAGAGCCCGACTCTGAGCACCGGCAGATCGCCCGGACGCTGAATCTTCAGTCGCTTATGGTCATCCCGCTGCTGGTACGTGAACACACAGTAGGCGCGCTGGTCATGGGCTACGCCCATGACCAGCACGCCTACGATCAGACCCATCTCGCCCTCGCCGCCGATCTGGCCGATCGTATCGCGCTAGCCATCGATAATGCCCGGCTCTACCGCGACGCCCAGGCCGCGATCGCCGCCCGCGACACATTCCTGTCGATGGCGTCCCACGAGCTGAAAACGCCGCTGACTGCGCTGATGGGCTATGCCTATCTGCTGCAACACACGCCCCGCGAGGGAGCAGCGGCCGATGAGCGCGCACGCCAGGCAGCCGATGTGATCGCGCGGCAAACCCAGCGGCTCAACCACCTGATCGATGAGATGCTCGATCTGACTCGCATTCAGCGCGGCCAGTGGGATCTGCTGCTCCAGCCAGTCGACATCCTGCCGCTGATCGAGCGCGCCGTGGACGAGACGCAGCTTACCAGCGCCAGCCATCGCATCGACTGGACGCCGGCGTACGACGAGCTGATCGTCAACGGCGACGAGGGGTGGCTGGAGCAGGTGATCCAGAATCTGCTCAACAACGCGGTGAAATATAGTCCGGCCGGCGGGCGCATCGCCGTCGCGGTCGAGGTCGAGGATCACATAGCGCGAGTCAGCGTCGCGGATCAAGGGATCGGCATTCCTCAGACGGCGCAGGCGCGGCTCTGGGAGCCGTTCTACCGCGCGGCCAATGCCAGCAAACAAAGCAGAGGCTTCGGCATCGGCCTGTTTATTGTGCATGAGATCGTGCGGCGTCACGGCGGCTCGATCGCTGTGCAGAGCGTCGAGCATAAGGGCAGCACGTTTACGGTAAGCCTGCCGCTGCTGGCCGTCGAGTGATCGCGCGCGACGGCCGGACACAACGCTTCCCTGCCGCCGGTGCGACGAGCAGGGAAGCGCGCAAGGGGAAGCGGTGAATTTCAGGCCAGCGGGATCGCCAGCCGGCTGCACGTGCCGGTGTCGCTGCTCTGCCATTCCACGTTGCCGCCCAGGCTCTGCGCCAGCTGGCTGACCGTCATTCGGCCCCGGCCCGGCGCTGCCTGCGCGACATCGAAGCCAATCCCGTCGTCGGCGATCTCTAGCGTGAAAACACCGTCCTGCACGGCGTAGCGAATATTGACTTTGCCGAAGCGATTGTCGGGGAAGGCGTGCTTGAAACAGTTGGTGACCAGCTCATTCACGATCATCGCCAGCGGCGAGGCGATCGCCAGCGGCAGATTCAGCGGCTCGCCCTCGACGTTCAGCATCACCCGCCGCCACGGCCGGTAGACGGTTTTGAGCGCCGAGGCGATCGTGCGCACCAGGTTACCGATCTCAACCGGATCATCCTGAAGCGCCTCTGAGATCTCATAGACCAGCGCCGCGCCGCGCACTCGGCTCTTGAGCTGCTGGACGATCTCGCGCTCAGGCCCCGGCGAGATCTTGCGCACCGCCGCCTCGACGATGCCGCTCAGCGCCTGCATGTGCGTGCTCACGTTATGCAAAAATTCGCGGCGCAGCGTGGTCTCGATCGCTGCCTCGTTCTGTGAAACATCAAGCTGGCGCTGCATCAAGGCCAGCATATCGCGCAGGCGGATGGCCTCGTGCTCCACGGAGCGCAGCTCGTCCTGGCGCCGGAGCAGCCGCCGCACCCGCAGCAGCAGCTCGTCGGGAACAAACGGCTTTTTCACGTAATCATCAGCGCCTGCTTCCAGGCCGTTGAGCACATTTCGCTGCTGAGTCAGCGCGGTCAGCATCACAATCGGCGTCGGCGCGATCTCGCTCTGGCGCACGTACTCGCAGACCTCGTAGCCGCTGGTATCGGGCAGCATCAGATCGAGCACGATCAGATCGACATGCTCGCGCTGAAGCAGCTCGATCGCGGCTGTGCCGGAAGAAGTGACCAGAATCTGGTAGCCGGCCAGGGTGAATAAGTGCTCTAATGCTGATTGAATATCTGGATCATCTTCTACCACAAGCAAAGTCGCTGGCTGCGGGATAACCTCCTCCATTGCCTGTTGCGTCATCAACTCCTCCATTTATGGTCATCATCGGTTACGACTATCTGCAATCGCTCGGATTGTTTGTTCATCGCTGCCTGCTATCTTACTACGCTTCTCGATCATGCCCGTTGGTTAGACAAAAGCCGCGTTGAGCAGCAGGTTATGTGCCAGGCATGACAGCATATAGTCTGCCGCCGGTCAGAAAAGCTATCTGGCACAGCTTTTGCTATGGGACTTGCCTTCACTTGCCATGTGAGAACGCCAGCGAAGTCATACACCTGGATGTCAGGCACCGCACAGACGCAGTTCCTGGGAGCGAACGATCCGAACTGTATCGGATGGCACAGCGCGTGCTGAGGTGGGCGCGCGAGGAAGGAGTGACCCGTATGCCCCGCACGTCCGGCACACCCTGTCATATTCTTATCGTGGAGGATGACCCGGCGATCATGACGATGATCCAGCTGCTGCTTGATATGCGCGGCTATTCTTCGACGGCGGCAGCCGATGGTGAGGCGGCGATCGAGTATCTGCGCGAGGCCGAGACGTTGCCCGACGTGATCCTGCTGGATCTTCAGATGCCGGGCATGGATGGCAAAGCTTTTCTCGCCATACGCCAGACAATGCCGGAGTGGCAGGCGATTCCTGTGATCCTGCTGTCGGCCACTCAGGAGGTCACAGCGGTCCAGCAGCAGCTCGACGTGCAGGCGTCGATCCGCAAGCCCTTCGATCCCGAGCATATGCTGGATCTGGTCACGCGCTTCTGCGCCTGATTGAAACCACTTCCACCTGTAGCTTAGCTTGTGCTATCCTTGACTGCCAGCGGCGTCTCGCTTTCGACCAGTCAAGGATCTGCATGGCAACGTTTGTTCATCTCACGCCCGAGAAACACGTACGCAGCACTCGGCGCGCAGGCATCAAGGCGCAGCCGATGCATCCCAGCGTACCGCCGGGTGTCTTCGCTATGCCGACCAGCAGTAGCCGACGAGGTGTTTCGTGACCCATCTGTATCTTATTCGCCACGCCGACTACATCTACGCCGAGCAAGACGGCAAAAAGCGCGATCTTGGACTCTCGCCGGCCGGAATCGCGCAGGCAGAGCGCCTCCGTGATCGGCTGGCACGCAGCGGCGAGATCAAGCCGGATGTTTTCATCGCCAGCACGGAGCGCGGCGCGCAGGAGACCGCGCAGATCGTAGCGCCCGTCTTCGAGCCGCCGCTGCTCTCCGATGCCGACGTCGAGGAGTGGCGCAGCGAGGATGGCAGCTTCAGCACCGAGGAGTTTATGCAGCGCTGGCACCAGCTAGCGGAGACTCAGAAGCCGTTCTATCGCTGGGTCGCGGGCTACGAAAGCTGGGTCGAGTTCTCGGCGCGGGCGCAGATAGCGCTCAATCGGATTGTGCAGGAGCACGCCGGGAAAACCATCGTGATCCTCACACACGGCGGCGTGATCCAGGCGTCGTTTGAGTATTTCTTTGGCTACGGCCTGGCGACCATGCAGCGCGCAACCCTGACGATGAAGAATACCAGCATCACGCACTGGCTCCAGCCTGAGGGATCAAGCAAGTGGGTGCTGGAGCGCTTCAACGACTATCATCACCTGTGATGCTATCTAACGTCCTCCGCCTTCGCTCAGGAGCCATTATGCCTTTGGCTGCTCTCTTTGCTATGCTATACTTTTGGTGGAACATACGTTGAGCGAAGGATAGAAGCAATGCAAGCTGTCACCCTTGACGAGGCGCAAGCCCGCCTTGTGGATTTAGTTGACGCCGCGATCAGTGGTGAAACGGTCGTCATTACAAAAGATGGGCAGCAGATTCAGCTTGTGCCGGTTTTGCAACAGTCGCAGCGTCCTCAGTTCGGCAGCGCTCGTGGGCAAATTTGGATGGCCGACGACTTTGACGCACCACTTTTTGACTTTGACGAGTACATGCGATGAAGCTATTGCGCGATACGCATACGTTCCTCTGGTTCATCAACGGCAACGCTCAACTAAGCAATACTGCACGAGATCTGATCCAAGATGCAGCCAATACATCGTATATAAGTGACGCAAGCCTTTGGGAAATAGCGATCAAGCTTAGTCTTGGGAAGCTGGCTCTCCAACAGCCATTTGCTACGTTTATCCCTGAGCAGATTCGGCGCAATGGATTTATTGAGCTAGGAATTACCATACGGCACAGCGCATATGTAGCAGGCATGCCCTTTCCAGTAGCCGATCATCGCGATCCGTTTGATCAGCTACTCATCGCCCAGGCGATTGTGGAAGGGATGGTCATCGTCAGTCGTGATAGCAAGTTCGATGCGTACGAGGCCGAGCGACTCTGGTAATGCTTATGCTTGCCCCGCTTAGTTTATATACTTCTGGCTGTACAAAACCAACTCAGCCGCCGGACGGCACGTAGCAGCGCAGGATCGTCGCGGCGGGCGCGGGCTGCAAGCAATATGCGCCAAGACTAGCTGGCAGCACGATCGACGCGCCGGTCGGGAGGCGGTAGCGCGTCTCGTCCCACACAAGCTCAGCGCCACCCTCGATCACCGTCAGCAGCTCGAAGCTCTCCGGCTCCGTGGCAAGATCTAGGGCAGATTCAAGCTCCCAGCGCTCCATCGCAAAATACGGACACTCCACCAGCCGCGTGCGGCCTTCTCCCAGCGGCTGCGGATGAACATCCTGCGGCGGCGAGCCGTAGTTGATCACGTCAAGCGCCTGCTGAAGATGTAGCTCACGCGGCCGTCCCTGCTCATCGCGGCGATCGTAGTCATAGACGCGGTAGGTCAGATCCGATTTTTGCTGGATCTCGAACAGCAGAATGCCCGCATTGATCGCGTGGACGGTGCCCGCCGGAACAAAGATCGTGTCGCCGGCCTTGACCTGGACGCGGCGCAGCAGATCCATGAGGGTTCCTTCTTCCACGGCTGCGGCGAAGGTCGCGCGGTCGGCTGGCCGCGACAGGCCGTGGATGATCTCAGCGCCAGGCGCGGCCCGCAGAATATACCAGGCCTCGGTCTTGCCGTGAAAGCCGCTCGCCGCCTCCACCTGGTGCGCGTACTTGTCGTCGGGATGCACCTGTACCGACAGATTGTCGGCGGCGTCGATAAACTTGGCCAGCAGCGGAAACTCGGCGCCATAACGGGCAAAGCTGCGCGTGCCCACGATCGCCGTGCTGTACTTCGCGACGACCTCAGCCAGAGTTTGGCCGGCGAACGGCCCGCCGCAGATACGATTCTGCTCGTACACCTGCCAGGACTCGGCCAGCTTCGGCGGCGCGTCGGCCAGGCCCAGCCACGAGCCGAGCTGATCGCCGCCCCAGATGCGACAATCCAGCCGGCGTTCAAGGATAAGCGGTGGAAGATTTGGCATATTGTACAGCAAGCCTAACGCGCGTCTGGCTTGCGCTGCTCCTTTCATGTTTTGCGATCTATACTTGTGAAACGTTGCAGGCGTGCAGCAAGATTCGGAGAGAGTGTACCATGTTACGCGCTCGTCTCCGGCGGATCGCGATGATTGGCATTTCGGCGCCGCAAGCGGTACACTCTCGGCGGACTGTGGGCGGATTACGCCCCTACAAAGCAATCGAGCCGCTATTTTTAGGAGCATAGATATGCGTGTTTTTATCACCGGCATCACCGGGCCGGTCGGAAGCTTCCTGGCCGATTATCTGCTGACACTGCCGGAGGTCGAGGTCCACGCGTTCAAGCGCTGGCGCAGCGATCCGCGTCCGATCGAGCATCTGTATGGCCGCGTCACGTTCCACGAGGGCGACATCGAAGATCCCTTCTCGGTCAGCAAGGCGATCGAGCGCGCCCGACCGGATCGGATCTACCATCTTGCGGCACAGAGCTATCCCAGCGAGTCCTGGGACGCACCGATCGCGACGATGCGCGTGAATGTCGAGGGCACGATCAATGTGCTGGAGGCGGCGCGGCTGCACTGCCCGGCGGCGCGCATCCACATCGCCGGAACCAGCGCCGAGTATGGCTGGGTCTCGCCCGAGGAAGTGCCGATCCCCGAGACGCATCTGCTGCGACCGGCCAGCCCGTACGGCGTGAGCAAAGTCGCGGCCGAGCTGACGGGGCTGCAATATCATGATAGCTACGGCATGCACATCGTCGTCACGCGCTCGTTCAACCACGTCGGGCCGCGCCAGGGCGATCGCTGCTCGATCCAGACCTTTTGCCGGCAGATGGCCGCGATCGAGGCCGGACAGCAGGAGCCGGTGATCGCGGTGGGCAACCTTGAGCCGCGCCGGGATTTTACCCACACCTCGGATGTCGCGCGGGCGCTCTGGCTGCTGCTGGATCGCGGACAGCCCGGCCAGGTCTACAATCTGTGCTCCGGCACTGCTACGCGCATCGGAGATATTGTCGAGATCGTGCGCCAGCAGGGCCGCGTGCCGGTCGAGATTCGCGTCGACCCTGCGCGGCTGCGGCCGTCCGACGAGCCGCTCCTGATGGGCGACAACAGCAAGCTACGCACGGCGACCGGCTGGCAGCCGGAGATCAGCATGAGCCAGATTGTTTCTGAATTGCTCGACTACTGGCGCGCCCGCAGCGCAAAATCCTGATCGCCAAACAGCTCAGCTCGATAGCGCAAGATTTTGTCGCGCACAAACGGCTCGACCGCAGCGCCGAATGTCGTCTGAGCCTCGTCCAGCAGCGCGCGTGCCCGTGGCAGATCGTTGCGCGCCCGAGCGACCAGCGCCTGGTTAACGCGCAAGTTAGCGATCTGCACCGCGTTATGCGAGGCGCGCGCCGCCTCAAGCGCGCGCTCAAAGGCCGCGTCGGCGTCGTCGAGCTTGCCCAGCGCAAACGCGATCTCGCCCAGTGTGCTGTACACATACTGCCAGGCCATCCGCAGCTCGAAGCGCTCGGCCAGCGCCAGCGCCGCCTGAATATGCTCCTGCGCCACGTCCAGATCGCCGAGCAGCATAAGGTGATAGGCCAGATTGTTGTGTCCCAGCATCTGCTGCGGCGGGTAGCCGCTGGCCTCGGCAATCCGCAGCGACTCCTGGTAGGCCGGGATCGCTGCCGGGAGATCGCCGCGATTGGCCAGCACGTTGCCGCGCTCGAACGCGCTCTGCGATGCTTCGAACGGTAGATCGTGCGCCTGAAGCAGCTGATCGACCAGATCGAGCTGGGCCTCGGCATCGTCAAACGCCTGGCTGAAGCGATCGACGCCCGCCGCCAGCAGCCGCGCGTGTACCACAACCGCCGGATCGATCCGCTGGGCACGCTCGATCGGCACGCGCTTGAGCCAATCACGCGCCAGATCCGGCTGTGAGGTCGCGATCGCCATCTGGGCCAGCATCACGCCCGCCCGCGTAGCGCCGACCGCATCATCGCGCTGCTCGAACTCGGCGAAGGCTTGCTCAAGCTGCGTGCGCGCCTCGCCCGCATCTCCGGCGATCGAGAGCACCCGGCCGAACAGCAGCCGGCGCTGTGGCGTCGGCAGCCCCTCCAATGCCTGGCGCGCATAGGCCGCCGCCTCGGTAAACGATCCGATCGTCAGGGCTCGCTGCGCCGCCAGATCCGCATAGTGCGCGGCCCGCTCGGTCTCGCCCGCCGCCGCGAAATGCTCCATCAGCCGCTCGGCGACACGCTCCGGCCGCCGCGCGTTGGCGCGCTCAAGCGCCTGCGCCGCCCGGCGGTGTAGAAACGATCGCCGCGCCGCTGTGAGATCTTGAAGCACGACCGCGCCGACCAGCGGCTGCACAAATTGATAGGTGCCGCTCTGCTCTTTGAGCACCGCCGCGCCGACCAGCGCATCCAGCGCATCCAGCAGATCCTCCTCGGGGCGGCCGCTGGTGTCGTGCAGCAGAGGGAGATCGATTCCGTCGCCCAGGACGGCCGCCGCTTGCAGCACCTGATACGCGCTGCCTGGAACCGTCGTCCGCAGCCGGGTACGAATCAGCGAGATCAGATCGCTGGAAGGCTCGCCGTCGGCGCCGCGACTCAGCTCGATCAAAAAGTAGGGATTGCCGCCGCTTTGCCTGACCCAGTGCGATCGCGTGTCTGCGGCGGCGTTCAGCGCCGTGAGCAGCGCCTCGCTCTCGTCGCCTGTCAGCGGCGGCAGCACGATCTGGCGCAGCAGTCCCTGGCGCTGCCAGCCCGCGATCACGGCCAGCAGCTGCTCGCTGGCGTCCTGCTGGCGATAGGTGCCGACCAGCAGCAGCGGCGTGCCGCGCAGCTGATCCAGCATATACACCAGCCAGTCCAGCGTCGAAGGATCGGCCCAGTGCAGATCGTCGATCACCAGCACCAGCAGCGGCGTTGCCAGCAGTCGCAGCGTCTCCGTCAGGGCTTGAAAGAGCCGTGGCCGCTCCTCGGCGGGCGAGAGCAGCAGCGGCGGCGGCAGATCCGGCGACAGCGCCGCGATCTCCGGCAGCAGCCGCGACAGCTCAGACAGCCAGATCGGCGCGAGCGCGGTGGGCGGCTTTAAGATCGCCTG
>DASWTW010000200.1:0-10735 GCA_036401895.1 Herpetosiphonaceae bacterium
GCCGCTGGTCGCGCGCGACCAAGCCAGCGACGGACGGTGGCGGCATAGCGCAGGTACTCGTCGCCGAATGTTGCCGTGAGGTAGCGTTCCTCGGGCGCGATCAGCAGGTAGTGGCAGGCAATCACTGCCGGCACAAGGCTAAGGATCGCCCAGGGAAGATTGAGGGCCAGCGCCAACCCAAGCAGAACACATGTCGCGCCCAAATACAAAGGATTGCGTGAGATCGCGAAGATGCCTGTGGTCACGAGCATTGTTGTTGGATGGCCTGGATCAGTTGGCTGGCTGCGCTGCGCAAACTCGCGGCGGGCAAGCACGATGATCGCCAGACCCAGGATGAGCAGCGCGACGCCTCCCAGCGTGAAGACGAGACCAAAGCGGCCATAGGGCAGCGATCGCGGCACGATCCAATGCAGAGCAATGCCCGCCAGGAATGGCAGCCCAAACACGACTTCGCCAATGGCCCAGCGGCTTGTGTGCGCGCTCGCTCGTGACATCCTCGAATCCTCCAAGCTATATCGATTGTCTCGGCGCCGACGCACTGCCTACCCCTGCCGCGCCTCAAGCCACAGATACTGGTATGGCTGCAACGTCAGCGGCGCGTCGGCGTTGATCTCGGCTCCGGCGATCAGATCGACAAAGTGTGTGCCGGGGACATACATCCGTGGCACGTTGCCGTCGATCGTCTGGGAATGCTCCGAGAAGCTGGCGAGAATTAGCAGGCGCTGGCCAGCGTGCTGGCGCACAAATCCAAAAACGTGCGGATTGCCCGTCGCGACGACTTCCATATCGCCGTCGTAGAGCACGGGCAGCGATTTACGCAGCCGGATCAGCTGGGTCAGCCCGCCAAACACACGTCCCGCCACCGTCGCCGGATCGTGACGCTGCTGGAGGCCGGCCACATTCAGGCGCGGTCGATGCACCCAGCGGCTATCGCCGGTTTTGTCGGGCTCGCCGACGTACGAGTAATCGTTGGTGGTGCCAAGCTCGTCGCCGAGATAGATCAGCGGAATGCCGCCGATGCTCAAGATGATGCTGTGCAGCAGCAGAATGCGGCCGATCGCCACGTCGATCAAGACCGGATCGTTGCCGAGCAGCCCATGCTCAAGGCCAGCCAGCGAGGCCAGCGTTCCCGAAACCCGCGCATCGCCAGTGTCTGGATTTTCCTGAAACGGCACGCCGCGCGCAAACGAGCCATCGAACCGCCCGATGTAGAAGTTGTTCAAGAACCGGCGATGTCCGAAAGCATCGATCCAGACGTAGCCCGCGTCGGCGTCGTCAAAGGTCCAGCCGATGTCGTCGTGGGAGCGCAGGTAGTTGACCCAGGCGCAGCCGGACGGCAGCCGAAAACGCGTATGCATCGAGTGCGCCAGCAGCTTGACCTCACGCGTGGCCAGCGCCTCCCAGAGCAGCGCCATCAGCAGCGGATTGTAGGAGATCTGGCACTCCTGCGGGCTGATATACCGGATCACCTCGTCAGGGTGTACGATCGCCTCGGATTTGAAGAGCATCGCCGGAGCCGCGATCCGAGCCAGCGCGTTGAACGCCTGGATCAGCAGATGCGCCTCGGGTAGATTCTCGCAGCCGGTGCCCATGCGCTTCCAGATAAAGGCCACCGCGTCCAGGCGCAGGATCTCGACGCCCGCGTTGGCGATAAACAGCATCTCCTCGGCCATGGCGCGAAAGACCGCCGGATTGGCGTAGTTCAGATCCCACTGAAAGCTGTTGAAGGTCGTCCAGACCCAGCGGTCGATGTCCTCGCGCCAGGTAAAGCTGCCGCGCCGCACCGTCGGGAAGATCTCGCGCAGCGTGCGCTCGTAGGCGTCGGGCATGCGGCGATCGGGAAAAAGAAAGTAGAACTCCTGGTACTCGGAATCGCCCGCCTGCGCTGCTCGCGCCCACGTGTGCTCGTCGGAGGTGTGGTTGAAGACGAAATCGACGACCAGGCTGATGCCCTCGGCCTCCAACTGTCGCGCCAGCTCCTGGAGCTGCTCGATCGTGCCGAGCCGCGCGCTCACCTGGCGATAGTCGCTCACCGCATAGCCGCCGTCGCTGTTGCCCTCGGGCGCGTCGAAGAGCGGCATCAGATGCAGATAGGTCAGGCCCAGCTCTTTGAAGTACGGAATGTGGCGGTGCAGCTCGGCCAGTGTGCCGCTAAACAGATCGACGTAGAGCACGCCGCCGACCATCGCCTGCGACTGGAACCAGTCGGGATTGGCCTCGCGATCGGCGTCACGCTGCTTGAGCCATGGCGCGCGCTCACGCCAGCTATTGGCTACCGCGCAGAGCAGCAGCTCCAGATGGTAGAAAAAATCGTACTGCTGGCCGTAGAGCTGGAGCAGCAGGCCAAAGAGGCGCTCCCACTCGCGCCGCAGCCGGGCCTCGAAAACCTGCCAATCCTCGGTCGAGCCGCCCGCCTCGGCAAAGGCTGCGCGCACACGCGGCAGCAGGCGATCGATCGAGCGCGCCGCCTGGCGCCGCAGCGTCTCCGCTTCATGCATCATAAACCTCTGGAATGATATTGCGCTTCGACGATCGAAATTCACCGGCAGACGCTAGCTGAGTGTCTGCGAGTCGTGCTCGGCCAGAAACCGCGCGACCGTGGGATGCTCCGGCGGGTCGGCTCCGGCACGCATGCAGGTCAGCGCCGAGACCGCCGTGGCAAACCTCAGGCAGGTCGCCAGCTCGTCCAGCGTCATGGCTGCGAGCGCTTCGCGCGTGACGATCCCGCGATCGCTGAGGCTGGCCAGCAGGCCGCCGCTGAACGAGTCGCCCGCGCCCACGGTGTCGATGACGCGAACCTTGAATCCCGGCAGCTCCAGCGATCGCGTTGCTCCCGCCTCCGAGCGCAGCGCGTACACGCCAGCGCCGCCACGCGTCACGACGACTAGCGCCGCGCCCAGGCTCAGCAGCTCGGCGGCGGCATCTTCGACCGAGCGTCCGGGCATCAGCCAGTCGAGATCGGCCGCGCTGATCTTGATGATGTCGGCCAGCGCCATCGCGCGGTTGAGCGTCGCCCGATAGCTAGTCTCGTCGTCGATCAAGCCCGGGCGCAGATTCGGATCGCACGAGAGCAGCGCGCGGCCCTTGAGTCGCTCGACGGTTGCCAGCACGGCCTGCACCGTGGTGCCGCGCAGCAGGCTGATCGAGCCGTAGTGCAGAATGCGCGTCTCCTCGAAGAGCGCGGCGGGCAGCTCGTCGATCGTCAGCAGCGTGTCGGCGGTTTGCGTGGTGTAGAAGTTATACTCGGGCTCGGAGTCTACCATCGTGACGAAGGCCAGCGTGCTCTGCGCAGTCGAGTCGAGCATAAAGCGCGAGTCGACGCCCTGGCCGGTCACAAAATCGCGCAGGAAGCGACCGAACATATCCGACGAGAGCTTGCTGGCAAAGGCGGCCGGCTGCCCGAGCCGCGCCACGCCGATCGCTACGTTCATCGGCGCGCCACCGGGATGCATCAGAAAACCGACAGTCTGACCGCTTTCCTTGATCGGCAAGAAGTCGATCAAGATCTCGCCCATAGAGGTGATCAGGTTCTGCATCTGCTTGGCCTCCTCGCTGCCTAGTATCCTCGATCATGGGCGTTGCGTCCAGTTTGGGCAGGCCCTCATCCCCCGGCGCCACCCAAAGGGTACCCGGCCACCCCCTTGCCCCGAACCTCGGCGGGCTTCCGCCTCGGTTGCGACAGGAGAAGGGGAGTCGAGGTACTTGCTGTTGTTCTTTGTTCGTTTGTTCTTTGTTCTCATCCCCGGTTCTCGGTTCTTTTTTGTTCTCTTGTTCGTTTGTTCTCTTGTTCCATCATTCCTTGGTTCTCCACTTGCTCCATATCGCCAGAAGGCGGAAATCCTGCTACTATGGTGATGGTTCGAGGTCGGGGCAGGGCTGCATTGAAGGAGGACTCCCGTGGCAGACGTACGCAAAGTCGTGTTTTGCACTAACGAGTATCCGCCGAATGTGTATGGCGGCGCTGGCGTTCATGTGGAATATCTGAGCCGTGAGCTGGCCCGCCTGGTCGAGGTCGAGGTCCGATCCTTCGGCGAGCAGGATGTGCACGAGGGCAACCTGCGCGTCAAAGGCTACACCGGCTGGGATGAGGTCAAGCGCAACACCGACAAGCGCTTCACGGGCGCGCTCGACGCCTTCTCGCGCAGCCTGGCAATGGCCAAGGATCAGCTCGACGCCGACGTGATCCACTGCCACACCTGGTATACCGATATGGCCGGCTTTCTGGCCAAAAAGCTCTGGGACGTGCCGCTGGTGCTGACGATTCACTCGCTGGAGCCGCTGCGGCCCTGGAAGGTCGAGCAGCTCGGCAACGGCTACCACATGAGCAGCTGGATGGAAAAGACCGGCATCGAGAACGCCGACGCCGTGATCGCGGTCTCGCAGGAAACCCGCAACGACGTGCTGAATTTCTTCTCGATCGATCCTGACAAGGTCCATGTGATCCACAACGGCATCGACCTGGACGAGTATCGCTTCAACCCCAGCACCGACGCTCTGACCCAGCGCGGCGTCGATCCCAGCAAGCCGTTCGTGCTCTTTGTGGGTCGCATCACGCGCCAGAAGGGCATTATCCACCTGGTCAACGCGATCCCACACATCGATCCATCATTGCAGATCGTGCTCTGCGCCGGCGCTCCCGACACGCCCGAGATCGGCCAGGAGATGACCGAGCGCGTGGCCGAGGTCAGCAAAGACCGCGAGAATGTGATCTGGATTCGCGAGATGCTGCCGCGCGAAGATGTGATCCAGTTCTACTCGCACGCGGCAGTCTTCTGCTGCCCATCGGTGTACGAGCCGTTCGGCATCATCAATCTGGAGGCGATGGCCTGCGAGACGGCTGTGGTCGCCTCCAGGATCGGCGGCATTCCCGAGGTAGTGGTTCCCGACGAGACCGGCCTGCTGGTCGATCTTGAGCTGAAGCCGGGCACCTTCGATCCGGTCGATCCCGAGCGCTTTTCCAGAGGATTGGCGGACGCGATCAACACGGTGGCGCTTGACGAAAGCCTGCGCGAAACGATGGGCCGCAACGGTCGTAAGCGCGTGGAGGAGCATTTTAGCTGGACGGCGATCGCCAAGCAGACGCTGGAGCTGTACCGCTCGCTGGCCAAGGATCATCAGTGAGCGCGCCGGGAGACGACGGGATGAGCGGTGAGATCCGCCAGAACAAGGCGACCAAAGAGTGGGTCATCTTCGCGCCGGCGCGCGGCAAGCGGCCCCACGACTTCCGGCAGCGCGACGAGGAGAGCGGGCCGGTGCCGCCCCACGACACACACTGTCCTTTCTGTCCCGGCAACGAGGCGATGCTGCCCACCGTCATCAAGGAGTGGCGCGACGAGCACGGCGATCAGTGGCAGGCGCGCGTTGTGCCGAACAAGTTTCCGGCGCTCACGCCCAACGGCTCGATCCAGCGCTACAGCCGGGGCATCAACATCGCCATGCAGGGCTACGGACAGCACGAGGTGATCGTAGAAAGCCCGCGCCACGACCAGGACATCGCGACGATGACTCCGGCCAGCGTGCGCACGGTGATCGAAGCCTACTACCGGCGCTATGTGGAGCTGTACGGGAACCCGAGCAACGTTTTGATCCTGATCTTTCGCAACCACGGAGCTACCGCCGGCGCGTCGCTGCAACATCCGCACTCACAGGTGATCGCCACAGGCCTGGTGCCGCGCGCGATTCGCTGGCGTGAGTACGAGGCCCAGCGCTACTTCGACGAGTTGGGCCGCTGTGTGTACTGCGATATGCTAGCCTTTGAGCTAGAGGATAAGCAGCGCATCGTGCTCCAAAACGACTCGTTCGCGGCCTTTATTCCGTACGCCGCCGAGTGTCCGTTTGAGACCTGGATCGTGCCCCGGCGACACCAGTCCGATTTCAGCGAGATCGGGGAGGCCGAGCGCGCCGATCTGAGCACGGCGCTGCATACGATTCTGGCCAAGCTGCATACCAGGCTCAACAATCCCGACTACAACTACACGATCAACACGGCGGCGCGCACCACCAACGAGCCGCAGTCGCACTGGTATCTGCGGATTCGTCCGCGCCTGGTAACACGAGCAGGCTTCGAGATCGGCTCGGGGATGCGCATCAACCCGTCGCTGCCGGAAGCCGACGCGGCCTTTCTCAACGACGATCAGCCGCGTTGAGCAAAACCATGTGCGCGGATCGAAGCAGGCTCAGCCAGTGACAGTTCAGCGTGAGCGAGTGGACCGATAGTGTACGCTAAGCGATCAACCCTGAGATCAGCAGACGACGCGTGTCTGCTCTATCCATAGCCACATCGGAGCGAATTATGGATGTGTTGACTCTCATTCTGGCGGGCGGCGAGGGCAGCCGCCTGAGTATTCTCGGCGAGAAGCGCGCCAAGCCTGCGGTTCCCTTCGGCGGCAAATACCGGATCATCGACTTTGCGCTCTCGAACGCGGTCAACTCCAATCTGTATCGCGTCGCCGTGCTGACGCAGTACCGCCCGCACTCGCTGATGCAGCACATCGGCATCGGCGAGCCCTGGGATCTCGATCGCCGCCGACCGGACGGCGTGCAGATCTGGCAGCCCTACCGTGGCCGCAGCGATCAGGACTGGTATCGTGGCACCTCGGATGCGCTCTACCAGAATCGGACCTTCATCGCCGAGGATCGCAGCGACATCACGCTGGTGCTGTCGGGCGATCACATCTACAAGCAGGACTACCGCGATCTGATCCGCTACCATCAGGAAAAAGGCGCGGATCTGACCGTCGCCGTCATGCATGTGCGGCCCGACGAGGTCCATCGCTTCGGCATCATGAGCGTCGACAGCGACTACCGCATCACCAAGTTTACCGAAAAGCCCAAGCAGTCCGAAAGCACGCTGGCCTCGATGGGCATCTATGTGTTCAATACCGATTTTATGCTGCACCGCCTGGAAGAAGACGCGCAGGACGCCAGCTCGGCGCACGACTTCGGCAAGAGCATTATTCCTAAGATGGTCGAAAACGACAACGTGTTTGCCTACCCGTTCGAGGGCTACTGGGTCGATGTGGGAACGATCGAGGCCTACTGGGAGACCAACCTGGCACTGCTTCAGCCCGGCATCGAGCTGGATCTCTACGATCCCGAGTGGGTGATCCGCACGCGCTCGGTCGAGATGCCGCCGGTCAAATTCGGGCCGCACGGCGACATCGAGAATAGCCTGCTCTCCAACGGCTGCGTGATCAACGGCACCGTGATCAACAGCGTGCTCTCGCCGGGCGTGCGCGTCGAGCGCGGCGCGGTGGTGCGCGACTCGGTGATCATGAGCGACACCACGATCCGAGCCGGCGCGCTGATCGATCGCTGCGTGCTCGACAAAGAGATCATCGTGGGCGAGAACGCGCAGGTCGGCGTCGGCGACGATAACACACCGAACCAGACCGAGCCCAAGAACATCAACACCGGCATCACGATCATCGGCAAGCGCGCACACGTCGCGCCCAACGCCATGATCGGGCGCAACTGCCGCATCGACGCCGACATCCAGCCCGAAGATTTCGAGCAGCTCGACGTTCCCAGCGGCTCGACAGTTTCGGCTGTCAAGTCACGCAGCGTGTAGCGGATACACAAACGGCCGGTCCTCGCTTCGTGTGAGGACCGGCCACTTCATGTTTTTGGCGTATGCAATACGCCCCTACAAATTCGCTTCTGTCTCAGCGCTTGTTGAGATAGCGGCTGGCCAGGAATGCGGCTGCACCCGCCATCGCCAGCTTTGCGCCGGTGCTGTTGAGGCCCGAGTTCGGCCCGACGAGCTGCTCCAGCAGATCCGGATCGTCACGGCCGGCCTGCTGAGCCATGCGCCCAAGCTCTCGCGGATCGGCGGCCTGATCCAGATCCATGTCCTGAGGATAGCCCTGGTAGGGCCGGTTGGGATCGCGGGTGGCATCCTGGAAGCGCTGCGCCATCTCCCGGCGATCCTGCTGCGGCAGCTGGCCAAACGCCTGCTCGTTCACGTCGTCGAGATCCTGATCGTGCATCTGGCTCATCATCTCGCGGTAGCGCCGCGCGGCCTCGGCATCTGAGATTTGCGACGGATCTTGATTGTAGCGCTGCGTAAAATCTTGATATTCCTGCTGCCGGCTGTTGTCTTGCCCGAAAAACTGTCCCAGTCGATCTAACATTCGCTCCTCCTTCACCGACGAGAATACTCCATTGGCTCGTCTGATCCATCTTTCGCAAAGATTGGACCACCAGACAGGTCATGCTGCTGCATCCACCACCAGTACCAATTGTAAAGTCATTATTAATTTTTTCTTGACAAGTTCTTTACTTTTGGTGTACGATGAGTCGCCCCCTTTGGACAGGGCTACAGCGAACCTTTCGCCAAGCATTCGCGCGGGTGGCCGGTCCAATTTCGGTACAGCTACATCGAGAATCATGCACCGCGCCAGGCCGTAGCTTGAAGGAGGTGAGCAGCGTCGTTAAGTGGACGCCCTTGAGGCACGCCAGTCCACAACGCGCACTTCGGCATATGTCAACTACCTCACGACAGATGCTCGCACCGATCGATCCCTGATGGATCGACCGAATCTACCAAGCGGAAGAACGTTCAGCTACCACACTCCAGCAGTGAGGAGAAACCTTTTTTATGAAGACTATGCGTAAGTCCCACGGCGTGGGAGCACTCCTGGCGCTGGTCATGCTGCTACTCAGCGTGCCGGCCAGCGTCTTCGGACGGCCTGCCGCGATCGAAGCCGACCGCAGCCCGAAAGCGGAGACCAGCGACACGCGGCCGTATGTCGTCCAGGGTGTTGCCACCAGGGAGCAGCGCACCGAGATCGCCCAGATCGGCGCGGCGATCGATCAGGTGGATGCGAACTCGATCAATATCTTCGCCACGCAGCAGGAAGTGCGCAAGATCCAGCAGCGCGGCTTTGTGGTGGAAGAACTGGCGATGATCCAGGACTTCCCCGCCGCCGACTCGCTGTACCACAACTACGCCGAGATGAGCACCGCGATCTCGACGGCTGCCAGCCGCTATCCCGGCATCGCCAGCCGCTTTAGCATCGGCAAGTCGTACCAGAACCGCGACATCTGGGCGATGAAGATCAGCGATAATGTTAGCGTGGACGAGAGCGAGCCGGAGGTGCTGTTCGTGGGTCTGCATCACGCCCGCGAGCACCTGACCGTCGAGATGGCGCTCTACATCATGAACGAGCTGACCAGCAAGTACGGCAGCGATAGCCGCATCACCAACATCGTCAACAGCCGCGAGATCTACATCGTCTTCAACCTCAACCCGGATGGCGGCGAGTACGATATTGCCACCGGCTCCTACCGCAGCTGGCGCAAGAACCGCCAGCCCAACAGCGGCTCGACCTACGTGGGCACGGATCTCAACCGCAACTACGGCTACAGGTGGGGCTGCTGCGGCGGCTCGTCGTCCAGCCCATCCAGCGACACCTACCGTGGCCCGTCGGCCTTCTCCGCGCCCGAAACCGCGCGCCTGCGCGACTTCGTGAACAGCCGCGTGATCGGCGGTCGGCAGCAGATCAAAGGCTCGATCAGCTTCCACACGTATAGCGAGCTGATCCTGTGGCCGTATGGCTACACCTACACCGATGTGCCCAGCGACATGACCGCCGACGACCGCAACGTGTTTGCCACGATGGGCCGCGCCATGGCGACGACCAACAACTACACCGCGCAGCAGTCGAGCGATCTCTACATCGCCGACGGCTCGTCGGACGACTGGCTCTACGGCGCGCACAAGATCTTTGCCTACACCTTCGAGATGTATCCACGCAGCTCCAGCCCCGGCTTCTATCCGCCGGACGAGCAGATTGTCACGCAGACCTCGCGCAACCGTGAGGCCGTGCTGTACTTTATGGAAAAGGCCAACTGCTACTACTCCGTGATCGGCAAGACCTGCGTCTAAACCGGTTCGCAAACGTACGGGAGCCGCCGACGCATAGCGGCTCCCAGGCGCACCGCCGATCCTCCAGCCCATATCTTTCGTGTGTCCACCTCACAAGGAGCAGACCATGAGCATGTCCCGTCGGTCCCGTACCCTGGCAAGAATCCTCACGCTGGTTATGTTGCTGGCCCTCAGTGTCCCGGCGATCGTGATGGGCCGCCCCGCCGAGATCGAGGCCGAGCAAAGCCCGAAACCGGATCGCGGCCAGAAGGCGCAGGCTAAGGAGCAGACTGAGATCCCGAGCGTGTACATTGTGCGCGGCGTATCGACCAAGGAGCAGCGCACCGAGATCTCACGCACCGGCGCCGCGATCGAGCATATCGACGCCAACGAGATCGAGGTCCTGGCAACACCCAAAGAGATTCGCAAGATCCAGCAGCGCGGCTACGTCGTCGAAGAGGTAGTAGGAGCGCTGGACTTCCCGCCCGCCGACTCGTTGTATCACAACTACGCCGAGATGAGCAACGCGATCGCCTCGGTGGCCGCCAGCTATCCGAGCATCACCAGCCGCTTCAGCATCGGCAAATCGTATGAGAACCGCGACATCTGGGCGATGAAGATTAGCGACAACGTCGCGACCGATGAGAGCGAGCCCGAGGTGCTGTTTGTCGGTCTGCACCACGCCCGCGAGCACCTGACCGTCGAGATGGCGCTCTACATCATGAACGAGCTGACCAGCAAGTACGGCAGCGATAGCCGCATCACCAACCTCGTCAACAGCCGCGAGATCTACATCGTCTTCAACCTCAACCCGGATGGCGGCGAGTACGATATTGCCACCGGCTCGTATCGCACGTGGCGCAAGAA
>DASWTW010000201.1:0-3905 GCA_036401895.1 Herpetosiphonaceae bacterium
GCAACCGCCAGCTCCGACAGGCGTGTCTCGCCCAGCAGACCGAAGAGCCGTTGAGCCGTGCGCAGCCGCACAAAGGCCAGCACCAGCACGCCCAGAACTGTGATCAGGCCGATCACGCCATGCTCGGCGGCGATCTCAAGATAATAGTTGTGCGGCGGCCCGAAGCCTTCCGCGATCGCGCTGCCGCGCTCGTTGACGTACTCCGGGTAGAGCTGGGTGAAATTCCACGCGCCCACACCCACGACCGGATGATCGGTGAACATGTCAACGGCGATACCCAGCTGGATCGAGCGCATCTCGTACGAGGCCTCGCTCTGCACTCCCTGATTTTCGGGATTGAAGCTATCGCCGGGCAGCAGGTTTTGCAGCGTCTGGAAGCGCGCCGTGAACTCGGGCGGCGCGGTCCACAGCAGCACGCCGCCGATCATCACCATCAGCAGCATGTAGCGCGGATTGAGCCGGATATGCAGCGCGAACAGCGCCAGCGCCGCCGCCAGCGCCAGATACGAGCTGCGTGAAAAGCTTAAGCCCACGCCGGCCAGACACGCCATGGCAGCGTAGGCGGCGAAGCCGCGCGCAAACAGCGAGCGTCCATGGATCATGCCCCACAGGCCGAGCGGCACCAGCACCAGCAGCTGCTGACCAAAGGCCAGCGGCTCGCTTGTCGGGCCACCCGCGCGCGGCCGATCCTGAATGCCCTCGGCGATCTGCGCCAGCTTCATGCGCGCCAGGCCGCCAAACGTCGACTCGTAGTTGTGCGTCAGTTCCTGGTACATTGTCAGCGAGCCCAGCAGCGCGCCGATGAACAGCAGCAGCCAGATCGTGCGCTCGAAGCTTTTGGTCGAGGTCAGCAGGTTGATCAGCACCAGGAAGAGCACGAAGTCTTTGGCAAAATCGTTGACCAGCAGCAGCACGCGGTCGGGATAGCGCGCGTAGATCAGGCCCAGGCAGATCACAAAAAAGTAGCTCAGCATCCACCAGGTCGTCGCATCGGTCACAAACGGCGTGCGCTTGCCCGTGAAGCGTCGCACGATCAGCGCGACGGCCAGCAGTCCCACCAGCGGCTTGGTCAGCGACGGCACGCCATGAAACTTGTTGGCGGTCTCCGAGATGTAGCCCCAGGTGATGCCGACCAGCGCGATCGCCGCCAGCTCGGGCTTGAAGATCGCCGCCAGCGCCACGCCTGCCGCGATCGGCGCCGCGATCAGCCACAGCGGCGGGATCGAGGAGCCCAGCGCCATTCCGTAGAGCAGGCTTACTCCCAGAGTCGCCAGGACGATCGCCATTGGTCGCCGCGCGAGATCGAGCAGATGCGCCATTGAAAGCGCTGGAGTGTGATTCATCCCTTCGTCTACCTTCTTCTCAGCTCACCCGAGCCGCTTTCCAGCGCGGTAGCCGGCGGCTGGGGCAGCACAGCCTGGACGCTCTGCCAGACCTGCGCTGCGATCTCGCCGGGATCGGCCGTGCCATCCAGCCGCTCAAGCTTGAACGCATCGGCGATCGTCCGGTAGAGCGGAATCCGCCGCTGGAGGTACAGCACGTCCGGCACATCGTCTTTGCGGCTCCACGCGACATCGGCCGGCACGTCGATAAAAAACCATTTGTTGGGCCGCGGCACCCAGTAGAGCCGCGCCAGCCAGAGCTGCCGCCGCAGCTGCTCCGGCGCCGTGTTGCACAGCACTGCGATGTTGACCAGCCGATCGTAGATGTAGCGGTCGCAAACCACGATCTTGCCGGCCAGCAGATGCGGCACGATCTTGGTCCAGATCTCGCCCATATGCTCCAGCATCGACACCTGGAGCCAGAGCCACCGAACCCACGGCCGTTTGAAGATGCCCTGTGTAAACGACAGGTACGAGCGATACTCCGACGTTTCCTGGCTTGTCGGCTGCGGCGCTTCCGCTTGCGCCGCTCCGGTCGATCGCCGTCGACGCAGGATCGATTTGCTGAGCCGGGCCAGTGGCTTAGTCAAGGGCGCGTTTCCGCCGCTCCAAACATAGACCGCCGGATACCCTGCCGCTGTGAGCTCCTCGATAAGCTTATGCGCCTGTAGACTTTTGCCCGAGCCGTCAATTCCGTTGAAGCAAATCAGCATCGATCCTGACCTTTACACGCTGGTTATCAACACTATCAACATGTTATCTCCACGTTATCCACACCGCGCCGTGACAGTTGGAGATAACGTGTGTCTATCTCTTCACAACGCACATTATCCACCGGATGATACGCCCCGCATCAAGCTATCCCGACGATTGTCGCTAGCGAGTCGCAATCGTCGGGGTAGCGCTGTCGGCTTAGGGCTTGACCAGCGGGAACCAGATCCGTGGCGGCAGCGGAACCGGCGACGGATTCGGCGACGGGCTGGGCGTCGGACTCGGCGTCGGCGAACCGCTTGGCGTCGGGCTCGGCGTCGGACTCGGCGATGGGCTCGGCGCAAGGCACGGATCGGGCGAGACCGCCGCGCCGACCGCAACGTTGGCGCTGAACTGCGACGTGTTGCCTTGCGGATCGGTGCTGGTCGCGGTGATGATCTGGCCCTGCGTCAGGTTCGGGTTGCAGACCGCGATCGAGAAGTTGCCGCTGCTGTCGGTCTTGCCGCTGACGACGTAGGTCTTGCCCTCGCCGGCGTTATCGCCGCTGGGGTCGCTCGTCGAGACCTTATCGGCGACGAAGATCTCGATCGTGCAGTTGGCGCAGGCCGCGTTCGAGTGCAGCTTAGCGTTGCCGCGCACCTGGTTTCTGGCAGCGGCTGTGATCGTCGGCTGGCGCAGGCCCTGGTTGGGATAGGTGGTCGAGCCGTTGCTGTGGTAGAACGGCTTGAGGATAATGCCGTCGCCTTCGACGTCGTCTTCTTCGGTTGCGCCGTTGTTGTAGGTCGTGTTCTGGCTGAGGGTGTTGTAGAACGTTTCGCCGTACTGGCCGTGCTCATCGTTCGACGTGTTCTTGAGTATGATCGCGTCGCCGGGATGATTGGCGATGATGTTGTCTTTGATCAGATTGTGCTGGCTGCCGCCCATGATCACCACGCCGCTGCGCTCGTAGTACGGGTCGATCTGCGTGCTGGTGCCGTTCGGCATAGCTGTGGTGCCGTTTGGTCCGACGCCGATCATGTTGTTGACGACCTCGTTGCGTGTTGCCAGGATGAAGAAGAAGATCCCGCTGGTACCGTTGTTGGAGATCACGTTATTGTAGGCATAGTTCGAGTCGACACGATCTTCAAATGTGATGCCACTGCCGGCGTTGGGCACCGATTTGGTGCCGTCGGCGCTCACGCCAAAGTAGTTGCCGATCACCCGGTTGTACTGCGTGTCGGTGCCGTGCGAGATCTCGATACCTTCCGAGTAGTTACCGCTGATAATGTTGCCTTCTTCGGGCTCGTCGCCGCCGAGCGTGTTGTACTGCGGCCCGTACTCGAAGTCGATGGCGTCGGTGTAGTTGCGCAGCGATGTTTTGCCGTCTTTCTTCAAGCCTACATAGTTGCCCATGATCAGGTTGTTTGTCGCGCGACCCTGGATCTTCAGGCCATCCTTGCGATTGCCCGAGATGATATTGCGGGTATCAGGTGTACGCCCACCGATAATGTTCGAGGACGCGCCGGTATCCGCCCCACCCTGAATGCGCAGGCCCTCGTGGTGCTGCTCGCCGAAGGGCGCTGAGGTCTCGTACCTGAAGTTGTTCGCCGCGTCGGTGCCCAGGAAGTTACCCTGCACGCGGTTGTCGAACGACGGTGAGTACGCGAGCTTCACCTGGAAGTCCCAGTTATAGATCGCCAGGCCGCGCAGAATATTGTGCGCCGAGTCGATCTCGACGCCGTGAACATCCGGCCGGGCGTTGCCGCGCAGCTCGATCTTGATCACCGCGTTGCTGCCGTTGGGATCGTGCAGACTGCGCGTGTTGGGCGAGGC
>DASWTW010000202.1:0-4585 GCA_036401895.1 Herpetosiphonaceae bacterium
CGCTTGGCGTGCGGGATCGTCTCGGGCGTGTAGTACGACCAGAAATCGCGACGTTTGCCGCCGGTCTGGTTGGCGAGCGGCAGCGGACGCCTGGGCTGAATGCCGATCCGCTCCAGCGCGCGGGCGAAATCGTCCTGGATATGCTCGAAGCGGATGATGAAGTCGAACTGTTTGTGCGACAGCTGGCTCCAGTTGTTGTAGGGAATGCGGTAGAACGTTTTGAAAAACGTCGGAAAATCGGCGTCTTTCTCGCGCACAAAGCGAAACGCCAGATTATCCAGGTAGTAGATCGAGGTCCGTTTGCGGCGCACCTTGACCGGATCGGTGAACTGACTACGATGATCGGTCTTGTACTTGAAGTACAGGCTGACCACGTCGTCCAGCGGGTTGCGGATACCGGCGAAAACAAAGTAGCGCTTCTGCTGCTCGCCGGCGATCTTCAAAAAATCGTAGTAGGTCGCGTGCTTGGTCAGAATCGGCTTGCCGTCGTAGTTGGCGCGCAGCTCACGGCTGATCGCGGTTGAGCCTGTGCGCGGCAGCTCGACAAACACATATTTGTAGGTATCGCTGATGATCATCGCGGGCGGACCTTTCTGCTCATACGGCGGCGCAGATGCGTCAGCACAACCCGATCTTCGTCCGACAAGCCCAGCAGCCACAGCACGCCGATATAGACCAGCATCAGCGCGCTGGCCTGGGCGGCAGTGGCGTACAGCCCAGGCTCGCCCGGCTGCACATACTCGATCAGCAGCACCACCGCCAGCGCTGCCGCGCCGGCCGTCAGCGGCTTGAGGAAGCTCAGGTTGTAGGGCAGCAGCCGGAAGAAATAGAAGACCTGGCCCAGGCGCAGCAGATTGGTCACGCTGAGCACGATCAGCAGAGTCGCGCCGGCACCGACAATGCCCCACTTCGGAATCAGCAGGAAGCTGAACAGCAGCGACAGCACCAGCCGCACGCTATTGTTGACCAGCTTCAAGACCGTGTGGCCGGTCATATCCAGGATCAGGCCGCACATGCCGGTGCTCACGTCGATCATGATCGCACAGGCGATCAGCACCAGCGTCGTCGCGCCCGAAACAAAGCTCTTGCCGAAGAGGCCAAGAATCTGGCTCGGGAACAGGATCAGGATCAGAAAGACCGGCAGATTGACCATGAAGCTCCACTTTGTCGTCGCCTGGTACATGCGGCCCATCTGCTCGCTCGCGCCCTGGTCGTACAGCTCGGAGATAATCGGCCGCGAGGCGGTAGCGATCGCGCTCTGAAACATGCTGCCGAACATGTTCATCTGACTGGCGATCGCGAAGATGCCCACGCCCGCGACGCTGCTGAGCGCTCCCAGCAGCAGCGTTTGCACGTTGTCGCGAAACGTCGTCATCAGGTCGGACAGGAAGACCGGGATCGAGAAGCTGAAGATCTCGCGCAGGTTGTAGCTTGCCCCGCGAATCGCGCGCCGCAGTGAAAACAAATTATGCAAAGAAAAGAGCAGCAGCCCAGCGGCGATTCCCACGGCGACACCCATCGTGCCCAGCGCGCGCGCCGGATTCAGACCGATCACCACCAGCGCGATCACGAGCACCAGGCGGATCAAAGGCTGGATAAAATCCTGCGCGATGGTGGCGTGGCGCATCGTTTTGAAGCCGCGCGTCGCCGACGCGGCCATGTTGCTCAGCGTCAGCAGCGGAATGATCACGCTGGTCAGCCGCAGCAGCGGAGCCAGTCGCGGCTGCTCGAAGATCTGGACGGCGATCGGATCGGCCAGCATGAACATACCGGCGCCCAGCAGCAGGCTGAGGATCGTGGAGAAGCCCAGGCCAAGCTGGAGCACGCCCCACAGGCTGGCGTCGTCACGGCGGCGCGCAAAGATCGGAATATAGCGCACCAGCGTCGAGTCCATGCCGAACGCCGCCAGCGCCGCCCCGACCGAGAGCGCGGTCAGCGCCAGGTTGTACAGGCCATACTGATTCGCGCCCAGCGCGCGCGCCAGCACGATCGAGATCACGAAGCGGCAGGCGAAGGTAAACAGCTTGCCCCCAAACGTGATCGCGCCGCCTTTGGCCGCCAGCAGCACATTGGTATCGGCGGCCGGCGCGAAATCGCGGCGAGCAGCATCCGCCGGATCGACAACTGAGCTACTCATGATCGGTGACCTTTGCCATGCCGAGCTGATAGGCCGCCGGCTGGAAGAGCGCCGGATAAACCATGCCGCTGGCGTTGGTCTCGGCCGCCTTGAGCGCGTTGCTGGCATTGACGACCAGATCCTCGGCCTCCATGCTGCCAGGCTCGAAGTCCGCGTAGCCGACGATCACCTGGAGATTGAGCATCAGATCGCGCTGGGCCAGATCCAGCGGCGTGGATGTGAGCTTGGTCTGGAGCATGCGAACGGTTTCGGCGGCGGCCTCCGGGGTGCGATCCAGCAGCAGCACGGCGAACGTCGTGTCGCCGAAGCGCGCGATCACATCTTCTTCGCGCAGATCGGTCACGATCAGCAGCGCCGCTCGCCGAAGCGCCTCGCGCTGAATCTGCGGCGGTGCGCCGGCCAGCACGCGCTGGCGATCGACGTTGAGCAAGGCCAGCGAGAGCGGCGAGTTGAGCCGCCGGGCGCGCGAAACCTCCTGGCGCAGGCGCAGCTCAAGGAAGCGCCGCGTGTACACTTCTGTCTCGTGATCCAGAATATTGATCCCGGCCGGCTGGGCCGCCGGAGCCTGAAGATACGCCGCCAGCAGCGCAAAGCCCGCGCCCAGCACCAGACCCATGATTCCGCCCAGCGCCAGGTTTAGTGGCTTGTTGGGGCTGATCGGCTCGTCGGGCAGGCTGGCCTGATCCAGCGGCTCCAGCTTATAGGTCTCGTACAGATCCTGCACATAGGCGATCGTGTTGGCGCCCACAGCGTTGGCCATATTGCGCGCCAGCACCGGATCGTGCGACTGGATCGCGATCTTGAGCACGTTGGTGCCCGGCAGCAGCTCGCTAGTGATGCTGACGTCGTTGCGCTGCTCACCGGAAAGGCCAAGCTCGGTCGCGGCCAGACGTTTGATCAGGCGACTATCGGCGACCTGCGTAAACGTGGTGCCGATCTCGGTGCGGCGGCTCAAGATATCGACCGCTGCGGCCAGATCTTTGTCGCTGCTGAATGTCGGGCTAAGCTTCACAACGAACGTGGCATTGCTCTGGTAGAGCGGCACCTGCTGGTAGGTAAAGATCAGCGTAGCCGAGTAGGTGATCAAGAGCGTCAGCAGGACGATCCACCATTTACTCCACAGAATATGGAGATAAGCTCTCAATTCCATAGCGTGTTCCCGCCTTCAGTCCCAACGCTATTGCAATGTGGCAGGGGCAAATGCCGCAGCAAGCGTCCGGCGTTTAATATTCGATCTTGAGCTCTACGCCGCCGTTGAGCAGCGATCGCTGGGCCGTCTCCAGGACTTTGATCACCTTCACGCCGTCCTCGCCGTTGCTGCGCGGTGAGGCTCCGCTGCGAATGCAGTCGAGAAAGTGATCGCACTGCCGCTGCAAGGGCTCGACCCAGGTCAGCGGATAGACCATCTCGCCGCCGTGGCGGTACGAGGCGTGAAACTCTTCTTCCGTGATCGAGTAGGGAGGAGCCTCTATACCTTTGTCGTAGATCACAACTTTGTCAGTCGCAATATCGTCATACACCAGCATCTTTTTGCTGCCGACCACCGTCAGGCGGCGGCGCTTGACGGGCGACAGCCAGCTCAGCCGCAGATTCGCCGTGATACCATTGTCGAACGTCAGATTGACGTAGGCCACCTCGTGCAGCCCGCGCCGCGTGTTGATGTAGGCCGTGCCGATCGCGCTGACTTTCACCGGGTCAGAGCCCAGGATGAAGCGGATCATCGAGACGTCGTGCGGCCCAAGATCCCAGATCACGTTGATGTCGGGCTGGAGCAGGCCCAGATTGGCCCGCGTGGAGTTGAAGTAGTAGACGTGGCCCAGCTCACCCGACTGGATGATCTCGCGCACGGCTTCGACGGCCGGGTTGTACTCGAAGGTATGTCCGACCATCAGCGTCAGGCCGCGCTCAGTCGCCAGATCCGTCAGCTCACGCGCCTGCGTCGAGCGCGAGGTCAGCGGCTTTTCGACCAGCACATGCTTGCCGGCCATCAGCGCGGCCTTGGCCAGATGGTAGTGCGTGTTGACTCCGGTGGCGATCACGACCGCGTCCAGGCCGTCCGCCAGCAGATCCTGGTAGTTGTTGGTGACAGTCACATGCGGGTAGATCTGCTTGATGCTGCTCAGCCGATCCTCGTGCAGATCCGACACCATCACCAGATCCGAGCCGGGCAGATCTTCGAAGTTGCGCGCCAGCTTCGGCCCCCAGTAGCCGCAGCCGATGATGCCGACGCGCAGCGGCTGATTGAGCTGTAGCTCTGGTCGTAGATCGACGTTTTCGCGAGGGCGTGCGAGGGTCACGGTCATCATCCACCTCCTTTCCCGTTCAACATTGCCACGGGTGTACGTACTAGAATGGAAAGGTCGAGCCACAGGCTCATCGTCTCGATATAGGCGAGATCGAGACGAACCATATCGTCAAAAGAAACTTGATTACGGGCGGTGACCTGCC
>DASWTW010000203.1:0-5013 GCA_036401895.1 Herpetosiphonaceae bacterium
CAGCTCGGGGCGCACCCGTCCGGCGATCGGCGTGCCCACCGCCAGGTCGGCCTGGTGACTGTCGCGATACAGCAGCACCTTGAACGCGGCCAGCAGCGTCATGAACAGCGTCGCGCCCAGCCGCTGGCTGAGGTGGCGCAGTGCCTCCGTCAGGGCTGCTGGGATCGCCACGCTGACGACCGCACCGGTATCAGTCATCACCGCCGGATGCGGATAGTCGGTGGGCAGATCCAGCGGCGGCACGTTGGCAAGCTGCTGCCGCCAATAGCTCAGCTGCGCCTCCAGCAGCTTGTCCTGGAGCCACTGCCGCTGCCAGAGCGCATAGTCGGCATACTGGATCGGGAGGGGCGGCAGATCCAGGACATCACCCTGCGCAAAGCCGCGATACAGCGTGGTCAGCTCACGCAGCAGCACACTCTGCGACCAGCCATCCGACACGATATGATGCAGGATCAGGACCAGGATCTGCTGGGTCGCGTGCTGCCGCAACAGTGTCGCCCGCAGCAGTGGTCCCTGCTGGAGATCGAACGGCTCCCCGATCGCGTGCTGGATTAGGGCGCGCAGCGCCGCATCGTCCACGTCGGCTGGCACGTCGACCACGGGCAGTGGTACGTCCACAGTGGGCGCAATCACCTGCACCGGCTGTCCCGCGCGACCAGCAACGACGGTGCGCAGCATCTCATGGCGCGCTACCAGAGCGGTGAGCGCCTGCTGCAGCGCGGCAACATCGAGTAGGCCGTGGAGGCGGACCACCGTCGGCAGATGATAGGCACTGCTGGCGGGATCGAGCTGCTGGAGAAACCACAGCCGCTGCTGGGCAAACGAGAGCGGCAGCGGCCGACCGTCGCGCGGCTGTGGTAGGAGCGGCACATTGGGAACCGCGGCCTGACCCGTGATCTGATCCGCCAACGCGGCGATCGTGGGCGCTTCAAAGAGCACCCGCAGCGGCACATCGACCGCGAGGATCTGGCGCAGGCGGCTGATGACCTGGGTGGCGAGCAGCGAATGCCCACCCAGTGCGAAGAAGTTGTCGTGGATCCCAACCCCCTCCAGGCCCAACACAGCTGCCCACACCGCCGTAATCAGCTCTTCGAGCGGGGTCCGGGGCGCAACGAAGGACTCGCCCCCGCTTGATAGGGCGCGATCCGGTACGGGCAGGGCCGTGCGATCCAGCTTGCCGTTCGGAGTCAGTGGGAGCGTCGGTACAAATACAAATGCGCTGGGCACCATGTACGCTGGGAGCTTTGTGTGGAGAAAGCTCCGCAGCTCGGCAGCGGTGATCGTCACCTCCAGCGTGGAAACAAGATACGCCACTAAGCGTTGATCACCGGGGCGCACATCGTACACGACGAGGACCGCCTCGTCCACACCCGGATACTGCCGCAGCGCCGCCGCGATCTCGCCCAGCTCGATGCGGAAGCCGCGCAGCTTGACCTGCTGGTCGATCCGGCCCAGGAAGTCGATCCGACCGTCGGGCAGGTAGCGCGCCAGATCGCCCGTGCGGTAGAGCCGGTCGCCGGGCGTAGCACTGAACGGATGCGGCACAAACCGCTCGGCAGTCAGATCGGGGCGGCCATGGTAGCCCCGCGCCACGCCCGCGCCGGCGATGGAGAGTTCGCCCGCCACGCCGACCGGCACCGGCTGCAGCTGTCCATCCAGCACGTACACCTGCGTGTTCGGCAGCGGTCGCCCGATGGAGACGTGTGGTGCATCCGGCGCCAGCACCTCCAGCGTCGCGCAGACGGTGGCCTCGGTCGGCCCGTAAGCGTTGACGAAGCGCCGCCCCGTCGCCCAGCGCTGCACCAGCTCCACCGGACACGCCTCGCCCGCCACGATCACGGTGTCCAGGTCCGGCAGTTCACCCTCCGGCAGCGTGGCCGGCACCGCGGGCGGCAGCGTGACATGGGTGATCCCGCGCTCGGCCAGGAATGCTGCCAGATCGGCGCCGACGAGCGGCGTCCCGCTGGGCAGCAGCTCCAGCGTCGCGCCCGCTGTCAACGCCATCGCGATTTCCCAGATCGACGCGTCGAAGCCGATCGAGGCAAACTGAAGCACCCGGCTGCGCGGTGACACCGCAAAGGCGGCGCGTTGGGCCAGGGCCAGATTGACCAGGCCGTGCTGCGTGACGAGGACGCCTTTGGGCTGGCCTGTCGAGCCGGAGGTATAGATGATGTAGGCGAGGTGATCCGGCAGCGCGGTATGCGATGGATTGGTCGTCGGCTGGTCCGCCAGGTACGTCCCATCGGCATCCAGACACACGATCTGCGCCGAATGCTCCGGCAGGGTCGGCACCAGCGCGGCCTGGGTGAGCAGGACCGGGGCGCGACTGTGGGCGAGCATGTACTGCAATCGCTCGGCGGGATAGCCCGGATCGAGCGGGAGATACGCGCCGCCCGCTTTGAGAATGCCGAGCAAGCCAACGACCAGCTCAACCGATCGCTCGACACAAATGCCGACGTGCACCTCAGGCCCAACGCCAAGTGATTGAAGATGATGGGCAAGTTGATTAGCGCGCTGGTCGAGGTGGGCATAGCTGAGGCACTGGTCCGCAAACACCACGGCTGTGGCGTCGGGCGTGAGCGCTGCCTGCTCCGCGATCAGGTCGTGCAGCGATCGAGTGGGCGCATACTCCGTCCTGGTGGCGTTCCACGTGCGAAGTTGCTCGATTTCCCATGGAGCCAGCAGCGATTGGTGATCGTAGCGGGCTGCTGGCTGCTCGACCATTGCCGCCAGCGCGCTGGCATAGTAGGATCGCATCGAATCAAGCTGCGCCGCGCTGATGATGCTGGTATCGCAGCGCAGGATCAGGCGTACCTGCGCGGTTGCAACGTCCAGGCTGAAGTTCGCGGTAAACGGAAAATTGGTATGCTCGAAGCTGCTGCCGCCCAGCACCGTTAGCCCGTCGATCCCCTGAAGCTGCTGATACACGTGAAAATGCACAAAGTTAAACGCGGTCTCGAAGAGGGGCTGTCCGCCCAGCAGCCGCTGCACCTGAGCCATCGGATAGCGTCGGTACGGCAGCAGCTCCTGTTCGGTCGCAAACGTCGCCTGGATCAGATCGAGCCAGGAGCCGCCCGCGAGGTGCTGGCGGAACGGCAGTGTGTTCAGGAACAAGCCCAGCACGCGCTCGCCGTCGGTTGTTTCGGGCCGACCGTTGGCGACCAGGCCGGTCAGCACATCGCTGGTGCCGCTGAGCAGCAGCATCACGCGCAGATGCGCCGCCAGCAGTACGCTCTTGATCGGCACGGCGGCGGTTCGCGCAAGCCGCTTCAGACCGTCGGAGATCTCCGGCGCGAGTGGCACATCCAGCGAGAGAACGTCCGGCTGATCGCTGGTGGACGGGGGCAGACGCGGCAAGGCGCTGATCGTCGCGGAGTCGAGCGTGCGCAGCCAGTAGCGCTTCGCCGCCTCGGATTCGAGCATCGCCCGCTCAAGCGCAACAAAGTCGCGGAAGGCGCTGCTCGGCGGCGCGTGGTGCTCGGCTGGCTGCGCGGCGTACTGCTGGAACAGCTCGGTGAGCAGGGATGCCACGCTCCAGCCGTCGAGAATCGCGTGGTGTTCGACCCAGCTAAACTGAAATGTCTCATCGCTGCGGCGATGGATCTGAAAGCGGATCAGCGGCGGTCGGGTCCAGTCGAACGTGCGCTGCTTCTCGGCCTCCAGATGCGCTGCCAGCAGCGCCTCTTGCTCGGCAGGCGCTAGGCCGCGCAGGTCATCCACTGCTACGGGAATCGTGACCTGCCGGTGGACGAGTTGGAGCGGCTCGCTGTAGCTGGTGAGATCGAAGGCGGTGCGCAGGATGGGATGGCGCGCGGCCAGCATGCGCACCGCAGCGTGGAAAGCATGGAGGTCAAAGCGCGTGCGCAGGTGCAGTGTATTGACGTTGTGATAGATCGCGCTGTCCGGCTGATACTCGCTGTGGAAGAGCATCCCGGCTTGAAGCTGCGTCAGCGGATAGGTGTCTTCCACATCCTGCGGCAGCCGCGCCCGATCGATGGGTGAGACCAGGCTAAATGGCTGGCTCGGCTCCCATGTCGTCAAGTGTTCCGCGGTATCGGTCAGATGGCGCGCCAGCTCACGAATGGTCTGATACTGGAAGATCTGCGGCAGCGAGCAGGCGAGACCCCGCTCTCTTGCCCGCGCCACCGCCTGAATGCTGCGGATCGAATCGCCGCCGAACGTGAAGAAGTGATCGTCGATGCCGATCTCTGCGACGCCGAGCACCTGCGCCCAGATCGCCGCCAGGATCTCTTCGGTGGGCGTACTGGCAGGCACAAAGGTTGTCTCCAGAGCAGGCTGGGCCGAATCGGGCTCCGGTAGCGCTCGGCGATCGAGCTTGCCATGTGCGGTCAGCGGCAGCGCATCGAGGATCACGAACGCGGCAGGAATCATATAGTCCGGCAATCGCGCTTTAAGGTATGTACGAAGATTCGGGACCAGGCCCGCACCATCTGGTCTGTGTTCGACAATGTAGGCGATCAGCCGCTCATCGCGTAGTAGCGCCAGCGCATCCTGGACGGCGTCATGCTGACGCAGCACGGCTTCGATCTCGCCGAGCTCGATGCGGAAGCCGCGCAGCTTCACCTGCTGATCGATCCGGCCCAGATACTCAAGGTAGCCGTCGTCGTGATAGCGGACCAGATCGCCGGTGCGGTAGAGCCTCGCTCCTGGCGAGTCGGCGAACGGATCGGGAACGAATCGTTCGGCGGTGAGATCGGGGCGGTTGAGATAGCCCCGCGCCAGCCCCGCGCCGCCGATATACAGCTCCCCGACCACGCCCGGCGGCACCCTATGCTGCCGATGCAGAACATAGAGCCGTGTGTTGGCGATCGGCTGCCCAAGCGAGACACGCCCTGCTCCCGGCAGTACCCGCGTCGCCGTGGACCAGATGGTGGTCTCGGTGGGGCCGTAGAGATTCCACAGCTCGGCTATCCGTGGCAGCAGCGTCTCCGCCAGATCCCACGGCAGCGCCTCTCCCCCGCAGAACGCTCGCAGGCGCGGCGCGCCCTGCCA
>DASWTW010000204.1:0-21880 GCA_036401895.1 Herpetosiphonaceae bacterium
GCAGCCGCTGCGGATCGTGCGCGATCTCGTCGTCGTAGACGCGGACGCGCCCGCCGACGACCAGCGCCACCAGAAATTGCCAGACCGAGATGTCGAAGCACTGCGAGGCCGTCTGCGCGACGGTGTCGGCGGCGGTCAGGCCCAGATCATGGATTTTTGCGTACAGGTGATTGATCATGCCGCGCTGCTCGACCATCGCGCCTTTGGGCTGGCCGGTCGAGCCCGAGGTGTAGATCACGTAGGCCAGGTTGCCCGGCCCGCTGCGAACCGGTGGATTCTCCGGCGAGCGCTGCTCTAGCTCGGGGCTGTCGATCCCGAACAGGCGCGGACGCCGGGCCAGGGACAGCAGCGCCGGCTGCAACACCGGTTGAAACGCGCCGGTCGCCAGCGCGATCGTGGCCTGGCTTTGAGTCAAAACCTGCTGATGGCGCTGGACGGGATGGTGCGGGTCGAGCGGAAGATAGGCGCCGCCGGCCTTGAAGATCGCCAGCACGGCCGTGAGGAACTCCACGCCACGATGGGCCAGCAGCGCCACCACGGTCTCCGGCCCGACGCCCTGGTCGATCAGCAGATCGGCCAGCTGATTCGCGCGCCGGTTCAGCTCGGCGTAGGTCACCTGCCGGTCGGCAGACAGCGCGGCGACGGCATCGGGCGTGCGCGCCGCCTGCGCCTCAAACAGCTGCTGGAAGGTGCGATCATACGGCACGGCGCGGCTGGTCGCGTTCCAATCCTGGAGCAGCTGCTGCTCGGCTCCGGTCAGCGGCGACAGGTCGGCCAGGCGCTGCCCAGGATCGGCGACAAAGCCTTGCAGCAAGGTCGCGAGATGGCCCAGCATCCGCTCGATCGTATCGTCGGCAAAGCGGCGACAATCGTAGCTGATGCGGATCGAGAGCGTAGTTCGCGGCGTGGCGACGACGATCAGCGGGTAGTTGGTCTGCTCAAAGCCGCGCGGCTCTTCCAGCTCGAAGCCCAGCCGATCGTTCTGGCTTTGCAGCGCCGAGCTAACCGGGAAGTTTTCAAAGAAAACAATGCTTTCGAACAAGGGCAGATTGCGCGGAACGCTGCTCCAGCCTTGAATATCGGTCAGCGAGCTGTATTCGTACTGTAGGACATCGACCTGCTGCGCCAGAACCTGCTGGAGCCAATCCATCAGCGGCTGCTCGTGGGCAATCTCCACCCGCAGCGGCAGCGTGTTGATAAACAGGCCGACCATCGTCTCGACGCCTGCCAGGCTGGGCGAGCGGCCGGAGACCGTCACGCCGAAGACGACATCCCGGGCGCCGCTGTAGTAGCTCAGCAGCAGCGCCCAGGCTCCCTGGATCAGCGTGTTCAACGTCAGGCCATGCTGCTGGGCCAGCGTTTGAAGCGTGGCCGTCAGCGTTTCGTCAAGCTCGATCTGGCGATCGGCGTATGTTTCCGGCTGATCGGCGGCCTGCTCTAGCGGTCGATCGACGCCAAAGGCGGTCGGCGCAGTGATTCCGGCCAACGATCGACGCCAGAAGTCCTCGGCTTGCTGCTGGTCCTGGCGTTGCAGCCAGGCGATATAGTCGCGGTAGGGCCGTGTGCGCGGCAGCTCGGGCTGCTCGCCGCGTGTGAAGGCCGCATAGCTCGTAAAGACTTCATCCAGGATCAACGCCATCGACCAGGCATCGATCAACATGTGGTGGTAATCCCAGACGAACTGGTAGCGCTGCTCATCCAGACGGATCAAGGTGAGCCGCAGCAGCGGCGCGGCGCTGAGATCGAAGCCGCGCGCAATATCGTCGGCCAGAAACCGATCGAGCTCTGCCTGCTGCTCGACCGGCGCGAGTCCTCGCCAGTCAAGCTCTTCCAGCGGCAGATCGACCTCTTCCAGCACCGCCTGAAGCGGCTCGTCCAGATCTTCCCAGATCATTGCACAGCGCAAGATCGGGTGGCGCTGAATCACGTGTTCCCAGGCTCGCGCAAATGCGGGCACCTGAAAGGCTCCCCGAATAGCGCAGCTGATTTGCTGAAAATACACCCCTGACTCCGGCGCGTACAAGGTATGGAAGAGCATACCTCGCTGCATCGGCGACAGAGAATAAAGATCTGCGATATGGTCGGTGATCATCGTGCGTTTGGACCTTTCGCCTTGCGGAGTTTAGAAAGTACTTTATCCAGATCGCGCTGGCCCAGGTTGGCCATCGGAAAGTCGGCGGGCGTGTAGCTGACGGCATCCTGCGCCTGCCCGTGGGCGAGCAGCGCCCGCAGCGCCGCGCTCACGTCGGCCGCCAGGCGTGCGATCGTCGCGGGCTGATAGCAGCGCTCGTTGTAGCTCCAGCTCAGCTGGAGCTGCTGCGCGACGATCTCGGCCTGGATGGCGAGGCGGTAGCGATCGCTCCATGGGCCGGCCGCCGGTGTGCTGTCCAGACGCGCGGCCACCAGCGCGGCGGCCGGCGCCGAGAGGTGACGCGGCACGTAGCGGAAGAGCACCTCTGCCTGAGGCTGCTGGGCCAGCTGCTCGGCCAGCTGCGGGTCGTGCTCCGTAGCGCGGAGCAGGCCGTAGCCGAGGCCATGCTGCGGCACCGCGCGCAGCTGCTCTTTGACCGCCTGAAGCGCGGCGCCCGGATCGGCGCTGCGATGGGCGGGTAGCGCCACGGGAAACACGCTTGTGCAGCAGCCGGCCAGGCGCGTCAGGTCGAGGCCGTCGATCGGCACGTCACGGCTCTCGTCCGCCAGGTCGAGCAGCAGCGTGTCCGTCCCAGTCCAGGCGCTCAGGCTCTGCACCAGCGCCGCCACGACGATCTCGGGCAGCTGCGCATGGTACGTGGTCGCGATCGCGCCGGTGAGCGCCGCCGTCTCGTCGCGCGTGAGCCGCTCCACCACCCGGCGCGTGAGCGGCGCACCCTCAGCCGCGTGATCGACGCGGAGCGGTGCGACGTGGGCCGGCGCGGCTTGGAGCCAGGTGTCGTGCTCCTGGCGCAGGCGCTCCCCTTGGGCATAGACCTGAAGCTGCTCGACCCAGTGCTTGAACGAGGCGGCCGGCGGCACCGAGGCCACATCGCCGCGCGCCAGGCGATCGTAGAGCGTGAACAGATCGTTGAGCAGCAGCTCCTCGGTGGTGCCATCCACCGCCACGGGATGCGTCAGCAGCACCAGCTGCGGCGGCTGCTCGACGCCGGTCTCGACGAGCGCCACGCGCAGCAGGTCACCGGTGGAGGCGCGGATCTGCGCTCCCAGCTCGGCGATCGCGGCGTCGAGCTGGGCGGGATCGCCTGCGGTTGCTGCCAGGATCACCGCAACCGGCGCGGGCTGTGGCGCGGCGTCGATGCGCTGGTGCCAGCCGCTGTCGTCGTGCCACACGCGCAGGCGCAGCGCCTCGTGCAGCGTCACGAGCTGGCGCACCGCCGTGTCGACGAGCGCGGGCTCCAGGCGGCGCTGAAGCGCGACGCGCAGCGTGTGATACTGCGTGTCGAGCGCGGCCGGCTGCTGCTCGACCAGCCAGCGCTGGGCCGGAGTCAAGGGCAGCGGCGCAGCGGCTGCCGCATCAGGCAGGTCGCCGACGAGCTCGGCCAGCTGGGCGATCGTCGGGTGGCTAAACAGGTGTTTCGGCGCGATCGGGATGCCGGCGTGATTGGCCTTGGTGATCACCTGAATGCTGCGGATCGAGTCGCCGCCGAGCTCAAAAAAGCGATCGTGAATGCTGACCCGCTCCAGGCCCAGTATCTCGGCCCAGATCGCGGCCAGCTGCTGCTCGACCGGCGTGCGCGGCGCCACAAACGCCTCGGCGCTGGTCACACGGGTGGTGTCGGGCGCGGGCAAGGCGGCGCGATCGATCTTGCCGTTGGGCGTCAGCGGCAGCGCGTCGATCTGCATCACCAGCGACGGGATCATATACTCGGGCAGCCGCGACTGGAGGAACTCGCGCAGGTTAGGAACGAGGCCCTCACCCCTGTCGCTCCGCTCCTTCCCCTCTCCCACTGCGGCAGGCGAGGGGAGAGTTTCGGTACTTTGTTCCTTTGTTTCTTGGTTCGTTTGTTCCCCGACGACGTACGCCACCAGCCGCGCGTCGCCGCCGTCGTGCCGCACCATCACCACAGCCTCGCGCACATGCTCATGCTGGCGCAGCGCCGTCTCGATCTCGCCCAGCTCGATGCGGAAGCCGCGCACTTTGACCTGGTGATCGATCCGGCCCAAAAAGTCGAGCGTGCGATCCTCGCGGTAGCGCATCAGATCGCCGGTGCGATACATGCGCGCGCCGGGATTGGCGCTGAACGGATTGGGAACAAAGCGCTCGGCCGTCAGATCCGGCCGGTTGTGGTAGCCACGCGCCAGGCCATCGCCCCCGATGTACAGCTCGCCCGGCACGCCAAGCGGCAGCAGCTGCATCTGTCGATCGAGAACATACAGCTGCGTGTTGGCGATTGGCCCGCCGATTGGGATGCGATCGTCGGCCGGCTCGATCGGGGCCAGCGACGACCAGATCGTGGTTTCGGTGGGGCCGTACATATTCCAGAGCTGCATGCCGCCGGCCAGCAGCTGGTCGGCCAGGGCGCGAGGCAGCGGCTCGCCGCCGCACAAAATCTTGAGTCCGGGCTGTCCTTCCCATCCGGCGTGGAGCAACAGGCGCCAGGTTGCGGGCGTCGCCTGCATCACCGTGATCGCCTCGGCGACAAGCAGATGCGCCAGCTGCTGACCATCGGTGACAACTTCGCGCGGTGCAATCACCACCTGAGCACCCACGATCAGCGGCAGGAACAGCTCAAGCGCCGCAATATCGAACGAGAGCGTGGTCACTGCCAGCAGCCGATCCCTGGCGCTGAGCCCCGGCTGTTGCAGCATGGCGTGCAGGAAATTAACGGCCGCCCGGTGTGGAATCTGCACGCCCTTGGGTCGTCCGGTCGAGCCCGAGGTGTAGATTACATACGCCAGGTTATCGGCGCTCCCGTGTGATTGCAGCTCGGTGGTCGCGCGCGCTGGCAGATCTTCCAGGCAGACGATCCGTGTGGTCCTGCTGACATCCGGCAGCGTGTCGAGCAGATCGCGCTGAGTGACCAGGACCGGCGCGTGGGCATCGCTCAGAATAAACGCCAGCCGCTCGGCGGGATAGGCCGGATCGAGTGGAATGTAGGCGCCGCCTGCCGCCAGAATACCAACCACGCCCACGAGAAGGTCAAGCGAGCGCTCAACACACAGCCCGACGCGCACATCCGGCCCGACGCCCAGCGTCTGAAGATGGCCGGCCAATCGTTGAGCGCGCACCTGAAGCTCGCGATAGGTCAAGACCTGATCTCGGAAGCGGGCGGCGATCGCATCGGGAGTGCGTGCGGCCTGCGCCATCACCAGGTCGTGAATGCGTGCCTCGATAGGATAAGCGCTGGCGGTGGCGTTCCAGTCCTCGATCATCAGCTGCCGCTCGGCCGTGCTCAATAGCTCAATATGCGAGAGTCGCTGGGCCGGATTGCCGACAAACGTTTCCAGCACCGTCTGATAGTGCGAGGCGAGTCGCTCGATCGTCGCGGCATCGAATAGATCGGTGTTGTACTCAATGCCGACGTGCAGACCGTGCGCGTGCTCCACGATCTCAAACGAAAGATCGAACTTGGCAGCCGTGAAGTTGGGCGGCAGCGGTCGCAAGGTGAGCTCCGGCAGCGACAGCTCGCCGACCGGCGTGTTTTGAAGCGTGAAGAGCACCTGGAACAGCGGCGATCGGCTCAGATCGCGATTGACCTGAATCTCGTCGACCAGCCGCTCAAACGGCACGTGCTGCTGAGCATAGGCGCCCAGCGCTACCTCACGCACGCGATGCAGCACGTCTTGCAGCGTCGGGTTGCCGCGCAGGTCGGTGCGCAGCACCAGCGTGTTGACGAACAAGCCGATCAGGTGCTCCAGCGCCACATGCGTGCGGCCCGCGATCGGCGAGCCAACTACGATGTCGTCCTGGCCGCTGTAGCGCGAAAGCAGGATCTGGAACGCGCCGAGCAGCGTCATGAACAGCGTCACGCCTTCGCGCTGGCTGAGCGTGACCAGATCGGCGCTCAGCGGCTGAGGCAGCACATGCAGATAGCGCGCGCCATTGAAGGTCTGCACCGCCGGACGCGGACGATCGGTCGGCAGCGCTAAGCCTTCGGGCAGGCCCGCCAGCTGCTGTCGCCAGTATGCCAGCGCAGCTTCCAGCACGTCTTCTTGAAGCAGCTGACGCTGCCAGACCGCGTAGTCGGCGTACTGGATCGTGAGATCCGGCAGCTGTAGCTGATCGCGCTGCGACCGAGCGCCGGAGAACGTGGCATACAGCGTCGCCAGCTCACGGATGAACACGCCCATCGACCAGCCATCGGCGGCGATGTGATGAACCGTGATCGCGACGATATGCTCGTCGGGACCGAGGCGGATCAACAGGCAGCGCAGCAGCCGACCCTCGGTGAGATCGAAGGGCTGCTGAGCCTGATCGAGCAGCAGTCGCTGAATCTCGGCCTCACGCTCGGCGGCGGGCATAGACTCCAGATCGACCAGCGGCAGCGGGATCGGCTGCGGCGGAACGATGACCTGGTACGGCGTACCTTCGGGCGCGATAAAGGCCGTGCGCAGCGCCTCGTGCCGCTGAACGATCGCGGTTATGCTCTGCTCAAGCACGGCATAGCTCAGCGCGCCGCTCAGGTGGACGGCAAACGGCATGTGGTAGGCCGCGCTCTCGGGATCGAGATGCTGCAAGAACCACAGGCGCTGCTGCGCAAACGACAGCGGCAGCTCGCCGTCACGAGCGGCAACCGGAATCGTGGCCAGCGTATCTTCGGCCGGGGCGGCGGTAGCTGTGGCGATGCGCTGCGCAATGCCCGCGATCGTGCCGGCGTCGAAGAATTCACCGAGCGATAGCGTGGTATTGAACGTGTCGCGAATGCGCGAAAGCACCTGCGTTGCCAGCAGCGAGTGACCGCCGAGATCGAAAAAGGTGTCGTGAATGCCGATCGGCGCGATGCCCAGCAGATCTTGCCACAGATCCACGAGCGCTCGCTCGACCGTCGTTGTCGGCGCGACATAGGTGGTCGGCAGATTTGGCCGCGCGTACTGCGTGCCGGTCGGCGTGATCGTGATCTCCGACGCGGCTTCCTGTGTCGCACGGGCGGCGCGACGAGCCAGCAAATCGCCGGTCGCGACGATCACCGACTGCGAGCCGGGAGCGTCCAGGATGCGCCGGAAAACCTCGACGGTCTCGGCCTCGTCCATTGTCCACTCGTCGGCGCCGCTGCCGGACGGCGCGTCCCAGGCAACGCTGAGCCAGGTTGCCGGGCTGTGCTGGCCACACTGCCGCGCAAACGTATGCATCAGCGCGATCGCGCCGGCTCCCGCGAGGTCTGCTCCGCTCACCAGCGGCGCGAGTGACGTGTGCAGTAGCACGAAATCCAGATCGGCCGGATCGAGCTGCGTGAGCGCTTCGAGCTGCCGGCGAGTCTCGTCCAGCGACCACGTGATCTGCTCGGCGGTCTGAGCCGTAGAGTCGGGCTCGACGCCATGAATCACGCCGTGGATTGCGCCATACTGCCGCCGTGCCGTGTCGATCGCGTCTTCCAGAGCATCAGCCTGGACCAGCAGAATCTCAGCTCCGGCGTGCTCCAGAGTTTGCAAGCGGCGGATCGTCTCGGCTGTGGCTGTGTCGGCGGTTGCCAGCGCACGCGCCCACGCCTCGCGCTGCGGAAACTCAGCCGGGGCAAGCAGCACCAGTTGGGCTTGAGCCGTGTTCGCCAGATGCTCGGCCAGCGCCAGCCCGATCTTGCCGACACCATCGGTCAGCAGGTACACGCCGTGGGGGCGCAGTCCTGCCGCCGATGAGGCGGGCCGCTCCCAGCGCTGCGGCTCAAAAATCTGGTGCCAGCGCCGATTGTGGCGGTAGGCCACCGGCTCGTCGCCGGCGCCGGCGGTCAGCTCGGCGATGATCTGATCCAGCTGTCGCCGGTTGAGCGAGCCGTCGCCGCTCAGATCCAGGCTGCGGCAGCTCAGCTGCGACGATGCACTCGCCAGCGCCTGGAGCACGCCGGCTGCGGGAGCATTCGTCAGCGCCAGGGCTTCGGTTCCCAGCACATCCTGCGCATCGATCGTCAGCAGCGAAAGATCGATCGGGCCGGGAAGCTGCGCGCGGCCGAGCGTTTGCCCAAATGCGATCAGGCTCCGCATGTCGCAGCGCGGCTCGTTATGGTCGTACTGGTTGTGATGTAGATCGGCCGCGCTCAGCACCATGATCACGCGCAGCCGCTCGTCAGGCTGGACGCCGATCGTATCGAGCAGCGCCTGAACATCGGCCGGCTGAGCCGGGTTGATGCTGTACACGCCGTCGCTGTCAATATTCCAGCCGCTAGCAGGTCGCGCGATCGTTACCGCGTGGCCAAGATCGAGCAGCCGCGCCGCGAGCGACCGGCCGATCGTGCCGGCCTCGCTCAAGATCAGCCAGCGAGCGCCGGGCTGGGCCTGCGCAGGCTGCGGGAGACGGCTTTCTTTCCAGAGCGACGTGTAAAACCAGTCGGCGATGTCGGTCTGCTTGCGGGCCGTGGCGATCCTTGTGCTTGTCGCCGCGATCTGCGCGGGTGGCTCAGCCCAGTAGCGCTGTCGCTCAAAAGGATAGGTCGGCAGCGGCACGCGCAGACGCCGCTCGTCGCCGTAGAGCACAGACCAGTCGATCGCAGTGCCGCCGAGCCAGAGCAGGCCCAGCGCGTTGAGCAGAAAGGCTACGTCCGAGACGCTTTCCTGCGGGTGGCGCAGCGAGGTCGCGATGGTCGCGCTGTTGGCAGCTGGCGCCTGCTGCCGGGCAAAGGTACTCAGCGTGCGGCCCGGCCCGACTTCCAGCAGCGCCCGATTGGTCGTCTGCAACAGCTCAGCCAGGCCATCGGCGAAGCGCACCGGCTGGCGCAGATGCTGCGCCCAGTAGCTGGGATCGGTCGCCTGCTGAGCCGTGATCCAGGTGCCCGTGACGTTGGACAGGTAGGGCATCTGCGGCGCGCGCAGCCGGACGCGCCGGACGCGCTCCACGAACGCCGGCAGGATCGGGTCCATCATCGCCGAGTGGAAGGCGTGCGACGTGTGCAGGCGGCGGGTCGTTACGCCCTGCTCGGCCAGGCGCGTCTGTAACGCCTCGATCGCGGCGATCGGACCGGCGACAACGCACAGCGCGGGTCCGTTGATCGCCGCCAGCGACAGCGAGCCGTCGAGCAGCGGCTGAACCTCGGCGGCCGGCAGTGACACGCTGAGCATTGCGCCGGCCGGCAGCGTCTGCATCAGCCGTCCACGCGTCGCGATCAGCATCAGCGCGTCGTCGAGCGAGAAGACGCCCGCCAGCGTGGCCGCGACGTACTCGCCGATCGAGTGGCCGATCATGGCCGCCGGCGTGATGCCCCAGCTCTGCCAGAGCTTGGCCAGCGCGTACTCGATCACAAAGATTGCCGGCTGTGTCAGCCAGGTCTCGCTCAGCTGCTGAGCCGCAGTCTCGGCGCGCTGCTCATTGGGATACAGAATCTCGCGCAGGTCCAGGCCCAGCTGTGGCCGCAAGATCTGAGCGCAGCGATCGACCTCGGCGCGGAAAACTGCCTCGTTCTGGTAGAGATCCTTGCCCATGTTGACATATTGCGCGCCCTGGCCGGGGAACATAAAGACCACTGAGCGATCGCCGACCGGCTGTGAGGAGCTGAGCACGCGCTGCGGATCGCGCAGGGCCTGTGCCGCCTCGGCCAGATCGGAGCAGACCACGAAGCGCCGCTCGTCGAAGGCGCGCCGTCCACGCTGAAGCGTGTAGGCTACGTCGGCCAGATTCAGAGCCGGATTCTGCTCAAGATAGCCGGCCAGCTCTTCCGTGGCCTGATCCAGCGCCGCCGTCGAGCGCGCCGAAAGGATCAGCACATGATGCGAGCGCTCCGGCTCATCGGATTCGATCTCGGGTGCTTCTTCCAGCACGACATGCGCGTTGGTGCCGCCGACCGCAAACGAGCTGACTCCGGCGCGGCGCGGACCTGTGGGGCTGATCCAATCGCTGAGCCGGGCGTTGACGCGAAACGGGCTGTTGGCAAAATCGATCTCAGGATTGGGTTGCTCGTAGCCGAGGCTGGGCGGGATCTGCTTGTTTTGCAGCGCCAGCACGGTCTTGATCAATCCGGCAACGCCGGCTGCCGCGTCGAGGTGGCCGATGTTGGTCTTGACCGAGCCGAGCGCGCAGAACTGCTTCTCGTCGGTGCTTTCGCGGAATACCTGCGTCAGCGCCGTGACCTCGACCAGATCGCCGAGTGACGTGCCCGTGCCGTGCGCCTCGATGTAGCTGATCGTCTCGGGCTCGACCTTGGCGACAGTCTGCGCCATGGTGATCACCTCGGCCTGCGACTCCACGCTGGGCGCGGTGTAGCCGACTTTCTGCGCGCCGTCGTTGTTGATCGCCGAGCCGCGAATAACAGCGCGAATCGTGTCGCCGTCTTCCAGCGCATCTTCCAGGCGCTTGAGCACGACAATGCCCATGCCGCTGCCGACGACAGTTCCGCGCGCCTGGGCGTCGAAGGCGCGGCAGTGGCCGTCGGGCGAGTAGATGCCGCCCTCGTGGTACAGGTAGCCGCGCGTCTGCGGCACTGAGATCGAAACGCCGCCGACGAGCGCGATGTCGCACTCATAGTCGAGCAGGCTTTTGATCGCCAGGTGGGCGCCGACCAGCGTGCTTGAGCAGGCGGTCTGCACGCAGAAGCTCGGCCCTTTGAGATCAAGCTTGTACGAGACCCGCGTAGGTAGGAAGTCGCGATCGGTGGCGATCCGCACTGCCAGCGCGCCGGATGCCTCCATCAGCTCCTGGTTGGGGTACAGGTTGGCCAGCAGGTAGGTGCTCATCAGCGTGCTGCCGAAGACGCCGATCGCGCCGTCGTAGTTTTCCGGGACGTAGCCGGCATCTTCCAGGGCTTCCCAGGCGCACTCCAAAAAGATCCGGTGCTGCGGGTCCATCAGCTCGGCCTCGCGGGGCGTGAAGCCGAAGAAGCCGGCGTCGAAGCGATCGACATCTTCCAGCACGGCCCGCGCTTTAACATACTGAGGATGCTCAAGCAGCGCGCGGTTTTCACCGGCCGCTGCCAGCTCGTCCTCCGAGAAGAAGGTGATCCCCTCGACGCCGTCACGCAGGTTTTCCCAGAACTCGCGCAGTGTTTTGGCGCCGGGAAAGCGCCCGGCCATGCCCACAATGGCGATGGTCTCCATCGATTCGTCTATCCCCTGATCTGCCATCTCACTCTCCCGCTGTCCCGGTACGGCGCTGCCGCCGGGCAAGCTGTTTTTCTGCCCGCGCGCGGGCCTTGTCTAGCGTTGGCTTGGTCGGTCCGCTCTGGCCCAGATATTCCGCCAGCGTGCTGATCGTTGGGTAGCGGAACAGATCGACCAGCGACACGTCGTAGCCAAGCGCTTCTTTGAGCTTGGTCCGCGCCTGCACGATCAGCAGCGATGTTCCGCCCAGCTCAAAGAAGCTGTCGTGAACGCCGACCTGCTCGACATGCAGCACAGCGCGCCAGACCCCGGCGATCGTCTCCTCAAGCTCAGACGACGGCGGGACAAAGGCGACCTCCAGCTCCGGCCGGTGGACGGTGGGCGCAGGCAGCGCCTTGCGATCGAGCTTGCCGTTGGGTGTGCGCGGCATCTCCGGTAGCACCACGACGCTCGACGGCACCATGTACTCCGGCAGCCGCTCCTTGAGATAGGTTCGCAGCTCGGCGGTCGACAGCGCGTCGCTGGCGTCCTCGGGCCGCTGCTGCACGCTTTTGCCATGCCAGACCACGGCGGCTGGTGCGTCGGCGGTGGCGCGCGTGGCGTAGAGCATGTACACGTACACGCCGGCGTCGTCGCCCTGGTTTTCAAGCACCACAAAGTCGTCGACGATCACATGGAAGCCATGCTCAACCAGGATGCGCCCGACCTCATCGCGATTTTCCTGGGTATCGACCTCCAGCACGACCTGCCGGATCTTGGCCCAGTCTTCCTCGCGAATGCCGCGCAGCACATCCACCTCGGCGCGCTCCACGTCGATCTTGAGCAGATCGATCCGCTCGACGCCCTGCTCACGCACCACGTCCGACAGCGTGCGCAGCTGGCAGAGATGTTTCTCGCTGGCGAACTGCCGCTCAAGGATCGCGTCAAGATCCTGCTCCGAAAGATTGCTCGCCACCTCGTCGCGGGTGCCGTCCTGCAAGCCGCTGAGAATGATCGCCTTGGTCGCCTTGAGATCGTAGCCGGCCTCGGAGTAGCGACCGGACAGGCCCGCCATCTCGGGATAGAAGGTGAACTCGACCTGCTCGTTCTTGTCGGACAGGCCGCACGGAAAGAGCTTGACGTTGAGGCCGTAGAGCGTGACGTTGGTTTGCAGCACGTCGAAGGTCGGCGGGATCGGCTCGAAGGCGTAGATCGTCGTGCTGGGGCGCTGCTGGTTGACGAACATCGAGAAGAAGCCCATGTTCGCGCCCACGTCGAAGATCACGTCGCCCTCGTTGATCGTGATGTTGTGCTTGAGGTACATCTCGTCGATCATGATCTCCTGGTAGCTGAGATGCGCCTGCAAATCGCTGGAGCGCGCTATGACCATGCCGTTGGGCAGCGTGTAGCGTGGACGCCGCTCAAAGATCCGGCGCTGCTCCTCGGCGCTCACCGCCAGCGGCAGCGCCCGTGGCCCGCGCCGTGCCGGGACGACATACGCCGCCAGGTATTTCTCGCCTGGCTGATCTTCGCGCACCATCACCGCCGACTCCCAGACGCCGGGATGCTCGCTCAGCCGCGCCTCGATCTCGCCCAGCTCGATGCGGTAGCCGCCGAGCTTGACCTGCTGATCCAGCCGGCCCAGGTATTCGATCGTGCCGTCCGGGGTGTAGCGCGCCTGGTCGCCGGTCTTGTACAGCCGCGCGCCTGGGTTCGCCGTCCACGGATTGGGGATGAAGCGCTCGGCGGTGAGCTCGGGCCGGTGGAGGTAGCCGCGCACCACGCCCGCGCCGCCGATGTACAGCTCGCCGGGCACGCCAACCGGTACCGGGCGCAGATGCCGGTCCAGGATCGCGATTGCGGTGTTGGCGATCGGCCGTCCGATCGGGATGCTGTCGTCGGCACGCGTCACCGGGTGAACCGTCGACCAGATCGTGGTTTCGGTGGGGCCGTACATATTCAGGATCGTGCCGGGCACCATGGGCAGCAGCTGCGCGGCCAGCGACGGCGGGAATGCCTCGCCGCCGAGCATGATCGTGCGCAGACCGCCGAACGCCGCCTGCATGCCGGGCTCGGCCGAGAGCATGTGCGCCAGCGCGGGCGTACACTGGAAGTGAGTCACGCCGTGGCGCAGCATCTGCGCCGGGATCGAGTAGTCCACGTTCTCAGCGCTCGGCTCGCTCGCCGGCTGATTGCTCAGCTCACGCACCGTGTTCAGATGCGTCAGGCTGTCCAGCACCGACGGCACATCGACGCCAAAGTCGATCAGGCAGCCGATCTCGTCGACGCCGATCTCTTTGAGCCGGTTGATCGTCCGCAGGCAGCTTTCCGGCGTGCCGAGCAGACTGCTGGTGTCGACATAACGATCGAAGGCGTGGGCCAGCAGCGCCTCCATATCGGCCTCGGTGAAATTCTCGGCGTTAGGGTCCTGGCCCATGCTGCGCGCCAGGTTGCCGATCAGATCCAGCGATGTGCGCAGGTAGTTGGTGAACGGCACGCGCACTTTTTCGCGAACCGCCGCCATGTCCTGGCCGACAAAGGTGTGCAGCATCAACGTCACCTTGCCGTCGCCGGGACCGTGGCCATGCTGCTGCCATGCCTGGCGATAGACCGCGATCTTCTCGGCCAGCTCCTCGACGCTCTGGCCCAGCAGATGCGTCAGCAGGTTGGCTCCGGCCTCGCCTGCCATGCGGAAGGTTTCGGGACTGCCGCCGGCCGTGATCCAGAAGGGCAGCTCAGGCTGAAGCGGTCGCGGCCGTGTGCGAACTTCGACGGATTGACCCGCGCCGCCGGTGCTGATGATCGACTCGCCGCGCCAGAGCTTGCGCACGGTCTCGATGTCGCGCAGCATAATCGTTTTGCGGTCGCGGTATTTTTCCGGCGCGAAGACAAAGTCGTCGGCGTGCCAGCCCGAGGCGAACGAGATTCCGGCCCGGCCACGCGACAGCCGATCGACGACGGCCCACTCCTCGGCCACACGGATCGGGTTTTGCAGCGGCAACACGACGCTACCGGCGCGAATCTGCACACGCTCGGTGATGGCCGCGATCGCCGCGCTGACGACCGAGGGATTGGGGTACAGCCCGCCGAACTCGTGGAAGTGGCGCTCGGGCGTCCACACCGCCGTAAAGCCGTTGCGGTCGGCAAACTTGGCGCCTTCCAGCAAGAGCTGATACGCATCGTCGTTGTCGGCGGAGTCGTCGCTGGAGAAGTAGAACAGGCTGAAATCGATCGGCTTGTCGTGAGCCGGGTTGCGCGCTGCGGCGGTGCCGTAGGTTCGATCGGGATCGGCCTGGATCACAACCTCGAAGCCGCGCGCCAGCGTCCAGAGCAGCTCAAGCACCGAAATATCGAACGAGATGCTGGTCACTGCCAGCCAGGTGCCGCGCTCGACGCCGATCTGATCGTCCATGCCCCGGAAGAAGTTGATCACCGTACCGTGCGGGACCATCACGCCCTTGGGCTTGCCGGTCGAGCCCGAGGTGTAGATCACATACGCCAGATCCAGCGGCGTGGTCGGCACCTGCGGCTGGTGCTCGGCCGCCTGCGTGATCCGCGACCAATCGCCGTCGATGTTGACGACAGTGGCCGCATCCATCGGGAGCTGCCGCGCGATCCGCTGTTGAGTCAGCAGCACCGCGATCTGCGCGTCCTCGACCATGAATTGCAGCCGCTCCTGGGGATAGGTCGGATCGAGCGGGACATACGCGCCGCCGGCTTTGAGCACGCCCAGGATCGCGACGAGCATCTCGATCGATCGCTCAAGGTGAATGCCGACAAAGACGCCGGGCCGCACGCCGAGCGTCCGCAGATAATTCGCCAGCCGATCGGCGCGCTCGTTCAGCTCACGATAGCTGAGGCGCTGCTCCTCGAAGATGACAGCCGTCGCCTCGGGTATGCGCGCCGCCTGCGCTTCGATCTGATCATGAATGCAAAGCTGCTGCGGATACTCCGCCTCGGTCGCGTTCCAGGTCTGCATCTGTGCGCGCTCGCCGTCGGTCAGCAGCGGCAGATCGGCGATCCGCCGCTCGGGATCGACCAGGATTCCTTCGAGCAACATCAGGAAATGCCCGGCCATGCGCTCGATTGTCGGCGCGTCGAACAGATCGATGTTGTATTCAAGCGTGCCGCTCAGATCGTCGCCGGCCTCGGCCATCCACAGCGTGAGATCGAACTTGGCCGCGTTGCCCTCCATAGGCATCGGGCTCATGACCAGCTCATGCAGCTGGTGGTGCAGGACTGGAGCCTGATTGAGCGCGAACATGACCTGGAAGAGCGGCGAGCGGCTCATGTCGCGCTCGGGCTGAAGCTCGTCGACCAGCTTCTCGAAGGGCAGATCTCCATGTGCGTAGGCTTGCAGCGCGGTCTCACGCACGCGGCCCAGCAGCTCGTGAAAGCTCGGGTTGCCGCTCAGATCGGCGCGCAGCACCAGCATGTTGACGAAGAAGCCGATCAGGCCCTCGATCTCGGCCCGGCTGCGATTGCCCACCGGTGTACCGACCGCGAAGTCGTCCTGGTCGGCGTAGCGGTAGAGCAGCGTCTGCCAGACGGCCAGCAGCGTCATAAACACCGTGGTGCCGCCCTGCCGGCTCAGCGCGCGGATCTGCTCCGAGACGCTACGCGGCAGCTCGAAGCTGTAGGTCGCGCCCTTGAACGTTTGGACCGGCGGACGCGGTCGATCGGTGGGCAGGTTGAGCGTGGTCAGGCCATTCAGCTGCTCGCGCCAGTAGGCGATCTGCTGCTCCACGATCGGCCCCTGAAGCCAGCCGCGCTGCCAGGCCGCATAGTCGGCGTACTGGATCGGCAGCGCGGGCAACAGCCCAGCCGGACGATCGTCCTGGCCGGTGGCGAACGCGGTGTAGAGCACCGAAAGCTCGTTCAGCAGCACGTCCAGCGACCACGCATCCGAGACGATGTGGTGCATGGTCAGCAGCAGCAGATGCTCCTGCTCGTCGAGCTGAATCAGCGTTGCGCGCAGCAGCGGGCTGCGGCGAATGTTGAAGGGCTGCGCCGCGTCGGCCTGAATCGCGCGTCGCGTCTCGGCGGGCTGAAGATCGGCAGGCAGATGGCGCAGATCGATGATCGGCAGTGTCAGCTCCTCGGCCGGCTCCACCACCTGCACAGGTCGTCCGCCGAGCGACGGGAAGGCCGTACGTAGCGCCTCGTGGCGGGCAATGATCGCGCTCAGGCTGCGCTCTAGCGCCCGCTGATCAAGCTTGCCGTGCAGCCGAATGTAGCTCGGCAGGTTGTAGGTTGTGCTCTCTGGATTCATTTGATCCAGGAACCACAGCCGCTCCTGCGCGAACGAGAGCGGCAGATCCTGGCTGCGATCGGCGGGCTGAATCGAGGGCAGCGGCTGAGTCTGCTGCGCAACATCGATCCGCCGGGCCAGCTCCGCGACGGTCGGCGCCTCGAACAATGCGCGCAGCGGCAGATCGACCTCGAAGCTGCGGCGAATGCGGGTGACGACCTGGGTTGCCAGCAGCGAGTGACCGCCGAGCGCGAAGAAATTGTCGTGAATGCCGACCTGCGAGCTGCGCAGAATCTCGCCCCAGATTCCGGCCAGGATCTCCTCGGTGGGCGTGCGCGGCGCGACGTAGCCGCTCGTCTCGGCGGTGGCCAGATCTGTGGGCACCGGCAGCGCCCGGCGATCGACTTTGCCGTGACGGGTCAGCGGCAGCGCGTCCAGCCAGACAAACGCCGACGGGATCATGTACTCCGGCAGGCGTGAGCCGAGATGCTGACGCAACTCGGCAGAACCTAGAACTGAGAACCTAGAACCGGCTTCGCTCTCGTCTTCTTGGTTCTTGGTTCTCGGTTCTAGGTTCTCTCCCACCACGTACGCTACCAGCCGCCGCAGGCCCGGCTCGTCTTCGCGGACCACCACGACTGTCTCGCGGATCGCCTCGTGCTGGCGCAGCGCGGCCTCGATCTCGCCCAGCTCGACGCGGAAGCCGCGCAGCTTGACCTGATGATCGCGGCGGCCCAGAAACTCGATCGCGCCGTTGGGTCGGTAGCGCGCCAGATCGCCGGTTTTGTAGAGCCGCGCGCCGGGAACAGCCGTCAGCGGATCGGGCACGAATTTTTCGGCGGTCAGCGCAGGCTGATGCAGGTAGCCGCGCGCCAGGCCATCGCCGCCGATGTACAGCTCGCCGGGCACGCCGACCGGCACCTGTCGCATCTCGCGGTCGAGCAGATAGATCTGCGTATTGGCGACCGGATAGCCAATCGGCGGCAGCGCGGACCAGCTCTCAGGTGCGTCCTCAAGGGCGAATGCCGTCACCACGTGGCTTTCGGTTGGGCCGTAGTGGTTATACAGCCGGCAGCCTGCCAAGCGCTGGAACAGCTCCACAATGCGCGGCGTGATCTGTAGCTGCTCGCCGGCCGTAATGATCTCACGTAGATCGGTGGGCAGCGCGGCCCGCTCATGGGCGACCTCGGCCAGCTGTTGCAGCGCGACAAATGGCATAAACAGACGCTCGATCCGGTGATCGGCGAGAAAATCCAGCAGCTGCTCAGCGTCGCGCTGAATATCCGCGTCGGTGAGGAAGAGCGCGCTGCCGGTTGCCCAGCTCGTGAAGATCTCCTGAAGCGAGACGTCGAACGTCGGCGCGGCGAACTGTAGTGTGCGCAGCGCGCCGGGCGCCAGTCCGCTCTCAAGCTGCCAGGCTACGAGATTGGTCAGCGGCCGGTGATCGATGCTGACGCCTTTAGGCTGTCCCGTCGAGCCGGAGGTGTAGATGATATAGGCCAGGTTGGTCGGCGCAAGTGCGATCGCGGGCGTGTGCGTCGGGTAGCCGGCGATCGCGGCCCACGACTGATCCAGACACAGCACCTGCGGGATCTCGGCGGGCAGCAGGTCGCGGAGCGCTGCCTGAGTCAGCACAACTGTTGCGTCGCTGTCGCGCAGCACGAGCGCCAGCCGCTCCTGTGGGTTGGCCGGATCGAGCGGCAGGTAGGCGCCGCCTGCCTTGAGCGTGCCCAGCAGCGCCACCATGCGATCGAGCGAGCGCTCCATGCAGATGCCGACCGGCATGTCCGGCCCAATGCCAAGGCCGCGCAGATAGTGCGCAAGCTGATTCGATCGTTCGTCTAGCTCGCGGTAGGTCAGCACCTGAGCCGCACCTGACGCATCGGCGGCGATGAACGACACGGCTACGGCATCGGGTGTGCGCGCTGCCTGCTCCATGAAAAGCTGATGCAGATGCTGAGCGCGCGCGTCCTGAGCCTCGGTCGCATTCCAGGAGCGCAGCGTCTGCTGCTCGGCCGTGGTCAGCAGCGGCAGATCGGCCAGACGCTGATCGGGATCGGCGACGGCTGCGCTGAGCAGCGTGTTGAGATGACCGGCCAGCCGCTCGATCGTCGCCGCCTCGAATAGCTCGGTGCTGTACTCGATCGTGCCGTGCAGCCCGTTCTCGGTCTCGTGAAAAGCCAGCAGCATATCGAATTTAGCCGTGCCGCTGTCGATGTCAAAGGTCGAGAGCGTGAGATCCGGGAGGCGCAGAGCGGGCATTGGCGCGTTTTGCAGCACCAGCATCACCTGAAAGAGCGGATTATGGCTCAGGCTACGCCGGGGCTGAAGCGCTTCGACCAGCATCTCGAACGGGATCTCTTGATGCTCGTACGCGCCCAGCGTGACATTACGCACGCGGCCCAGCAGCTCGCGGAAGCTCGGGTTATTGCTGACGTCAGTTCGCAGCACCAGCGTGTTGGCGAAGAAGCCGATCAGCGGCTCGATCGCTTCTTGGTTGCGGCCGGCGATCGGCGTGCCGACGGCGATGTCGGTCTGCTCAGTATAGCGGTACAGCGTCGATTTGAAGGCAGCCAGCAGCGCCATGAAGAGCGTCGCGCCCTCCTGGCGGCAGAGCGCCTTGAGCGAGTCGCTGAGCGCGCGGGTGATCTTGAACGAGTGGAGCGCTCCACGGAAGGTTGGCGATGCCGGTCGCGAATGATCCGTCGGTAGATCCAGCGCCGGAACATCGCCGCCGAGCTGCTGTTTCCAGTAGGCGAGCTGATCCTCCAGAAATTCGCCGGAAAGCTCGTCGCGCTGCCACTGAGCGAAGTCGGCGTACTGGATCTCTAGCTCCGGCAGATTGGGTAGCTGCCCGGTGAGGCCGGCCTGATAGAACGCGGCAACTTCCTGCACCAGCACTCCCAGCGACCAGCCGTCGGCGATGATATGGTGCAGCGTCAGCAGCAGCACATGTTCCTGCTGGCTCAGACGGAGCAGCAGCGCGCGCAGCAGCGGCCCCTGTGCCAGATTGAACGGCTGCCGCGCCTCCTCGATCACAAGCCGGCTCGTCTCGGCCTCTTGCTCATTACCCTGGAGATAGCTGAGATCGATCTGGCGAAGCGTGATCCGACCCTGCGCCGCGATCCGCTGAATCGGCTGCTCGTCGACGACGGTAAAGGTGGTCCGCAGCGACTCGTGCTGCTCGATGATCGCGTCGAGGCTGTTGGTCAGCGCTTCACGGCTGAGCGTGCCCTGAAGTCGCACCGCGATCGGCATGTTGTAGAGCGGGCTGTCCGGCTCAAGCTGATGCAAGAACCACAGGCGCTGCTGGGAAAACGAGAGCGGAAACGGCGTAAACTCTTCGTCAGTCTCCTTCAGCAGCATCGCCAGAAGCTCTCGCTTGTCCGGGGACATCTGATCAGTAAAAGACGGTATATCAGTCATGCGAGGATTCTCCAGTCTGTGCTGTTTTGCGCTCTTGCAGCAGGCGCTCGATCTCTTGGTCTGAAAGCCGGTCAAGCTTGTCCGCCAGCTGTCGCGATCCGCCGCGACGGGGCAGCGCCTGAATTTTGGAGCGTGCAGGCGGCGCCGGCTGTTTGGTCTCCTGCTCGATGATCTGCGCCAGATACGCGACCGTCGGCTGCTCGAACAAGGTGCGCAAGGCCGGATTGACCTGGAACGTGGTACGGATACGGGTCATGATCTGAGTTGCGAGCAGCGAGTGGCCGCCAATATCGAAGAAGTTGTCGTGGATGCCCACCCGCTCCAGGCCCAGCACGTCCTGCCAGATCTGCGCGACGCGCTCCTCGGTGGGCGTGCGCGGCGCGACAAACGTGGCTGCGAGATCGGGCCGCTCACCGTCCGGCCGGGGCAGCGCCTTGCGGTCGATCTTGCCGCTCGGGGTCAGCGGGATCGTTTCCAGCGGAACCACCAGCGCCGGGATCATGTACTCGGGCAGCCGATCGCGGAGGAAGGCGCGGAGGTCCGCAGAACCTAGAACCGAGAACTTAGAACCGGCTTCGCCCTCATCCTCTAGGTTCTTGGTTCTAGGTTCTTGGTTCTCAACGACATACGCCACCAGCCGGGCATCGCTGCCTTCGTTCAGCACGCTCACCACGGCCTCGTCAACGGCGGGATGCTGGCGCAGCGCGGCCTCGACCTCGCCCAGCTCGATGCGGAAGCCACGCACTTTGACTTGGTGGTCGCTCCGGCCCAGGAACACGATGGTGCCATCGGGCAGGTAGCGCGCCAGATCGCCCGTGCGGTAGAGTCGCCCGCCGGGAGTGGCCGCGAACGGATCGGGGATGAACTTTTCAGCCGTGAGCTCAGGGCGGAACAGGTAGCCACGTGCCAGTCCGGCGCCGCCCAGGTACAGCTCGCCCACCACCCCGATCGGTACCGGCTGCATGGCCGCATCCAGGATGTAGGCCTGCGTATGATCGATCGGCCGGCCGATCGTCGGCGCGCTGGTGTCGTCGGACGCGACCAGTGTTCCGGTCGAGTAGGTGGTGTCCTCCGACGGGCCGTACAGGTTATACACGCGCGCGCGCGGCGCGGCTGCGTAGAGCGCGTCGGTGAGTGCTCGTGAAAGCGGCTCGCCCGCCAGGTTGATCACGCGGACGCTGGGCGGCAGGGCGCCGCTGCGCAGCACCTCGGCGATCACCGAGGGCACCGTGTTGAGCAGCGTGACCGGCGTGTCGGCCAGCGTGGGGATCTCCAGGGCGTTGGCCAGCAGCTGAACCGTGCCGCCGCCGCTCAGCGGTACGAACAGCTCAAAGATCGACAGGTCGAAGCAGATCGACGTGCCGGCCGCGACGTGCGCCAGATCCGCCGCCGCAAAGGTGTGATGCGCCCAGTGCAGCAGCGCCACCGCGCTCGCGTGCGCAATCGCCACGCCCTTGGGCCGTCCGGTCGAGCCCGAGGTGTAGATCAGGTAGGCCAGGTTGGCCGGCTGGACCGCCGTTACGGGATCGGTGCTGGCATGCTGTGCGATGCGCGGCCACTCCGCGTCGAAGCAGATCGTGTGTGCGGTGTGCTCAGGCAGCCGCGCGCGATGCTGGCGGTCCGTGAGGATCACCGGCGCCTGCGTGTCCGCCAGCATGAACTGGATGCGCTCGGCGGGATAGGCCGGATCGAGCGGCACGTAGCAGCCGCCGGCTTTGAGCACGGCCAGCAGCGCCACGAGGAGATCCGCCGTCCGGTCGAGATACACGCCCACGCGCACCTCGGGGCCGACGCCGTGCGTGTGCAGCTCGTGGGCGAGCTGATTGGCGCGCGCGTTCAACGCCGCGTAGCTGAGCGTCTGGTCGCCGGCCACCAGCGCGGGCAGGTCCGGCGTGCGCGCCGCCTGGGCTGCGACGAGATCGTGGATGCAGGCGAAGGCCGGCTCAGGAATCGCGGGCTGGTTCCAGGTGGTGAGCAGCTGCGTGCGCTCGGCAGCGGTCAGCAGCGGCAGCGTCGCCAGCGGCTGCTGCGGCGCAGCCACGATTGCGTCCA
>DASWTW010000205.1:0-27604 GCA_036401895.1 Herpetosiphonaceae bacterium
GCGCAGCGACGGTAAACAGGATGTTGCCAAGCACATCCAGCAGCCAGATGCTAAAGGTCATCACCTCGTCAACGTCATCGCGAAAGCGGCTGATCGCTTCGCCGGGCGAGTCTTTGAGGGCGCGCGCTCCGGGACGCTCAAGAATCCGCTTGAGCATATTGCGCCGCAGCAGCGCCGCAAAGTTATACTGAACCGTGATGTCCAGCGCCGTGCCAAGCTGCGTAAGCGCCCGGCGCGTAATCTCCACCGTCACCAGGAGCGCGAGCAGCCCCCAGATGCCAAACGTGGCCTGGGCATCTCCGGTGAGCACATTAAAGATCTCGCGGGTGATCAATCCCGGCACCAGTGGCGAGGCAAAAAACAGGGTCCAGACGACGACATCCGCCAGGTAGAGGCCGGGGCGATAGCGGATCAGCCCCCACAAAAAGCGCCAGGTTCTCATGCGAGTGCCTCCTCCAGGCCGGTGCGCAGCAAATGCGAGAAACGCGAGGCGGGATCGCCAACCAGCGCGGAGCGTGGGCCATACTCACGAATATGACCATCCTCCATGATCAGGATCTGATCGGCGCGCTCAACCGTCGAGAGGCGATGCGCGATAATGATGCCAGTGCGGCCCTGCAAGAGCCGGTCGATCGCCTGCTCGATCAGCCGCTCCGTCGCTAGGTCGAGCCGGGAGGAGGCTTCGTCGAGGATGATGACGCCGGGATCTTTGAGCAGCACCCGCGCAAACGCGAGTAGCTGGGCCTGTCCAGCTGACAGGCCACCGCCTGAGGCTAAGAGCGTATCGAGGCCGTTTGGCAGGGAGCGCAGCCACGCTCCAAGTCCAAGCTCTTCGATCGCTGCCAGAATCCGCTCGTCGGAAATACTCCGGTTGAAGAAGGTCAGATTATCGCGCACGCTGGCGCGAAACAGCTGGACATCCTGCGTCACCACGCCAATCTGGCCCCGCACCTGCTCCAGGGTCGCATCCCGCACATCGACGCCGCCCAGGCGCACGATGCCCGCTGTAGAATCGTAGAGCCGCAGCAGCAGCCGGATCAGCGTCGTCTTGCCGCTGCCGGTACGGCCCAGCACGCCGAGAATCGCTCCCGGCGCGAGGTTGAGTGAAAGATCGTTGAGGACCAGCTGCGTGGGATCGTAGCCAAATGCGACCCGATCGAACTCCACCGCCAGCGCGCCGGATGGAAAGGCTGCGCCTGGACCATCGACCAGCGCGCTTCGCGTCTGCGAAAGCTCCTCGATCCGACCGATGCTGGCGCTGGCTTTTTGCAGATCCTGGATCTGGCGTAAGATTCGCTCAAGGGGCGTCGTGAGCAATCCAATATAGTAGGTGATGAGATACACGCCGCCGATCGTTGTGCTGCTTTGTAGATACAGATAGGAGCCAATCCCCAGGCCAGTCGCCGAAGCGAGGATAAACATCGACTGGCCTGCGTTGTACAACAGCGCCGTCACCAGCTCAGCGCGCCGTGTCTTCTGGAACAGCGTGTCCATGAATCTGAAGAGCCGACGCATAACGTAGTTGGTCGCACCACTGGAGCGAATATCCTCCGTCCCGGCCATGCGCTCTTCCAGAAATCCAAACAGCTCGGCGCTGGCCTGGCGTGACGCGGCCCACAGAGGCACACCCACCAGCTGCATACGCCGCAGGAGCACCACCGCTGCCACAACCCACACCGTCAGGCCGGCGGCAACCCGCCAATCTTCCAGCCCCAGCGCCACGACAATGCCGATCAGCAGCGCGCCGTTGCCCAGCAGCTGGATCGCAAATTGGGTAAAGAAGTTGGCCAGTGTTGTAATGTCGCCATCGATCCGCTCGATCAATTCGCCGGGTGTCCACCCTTTGTGGAACGACAGGTCAAGCTGCATACAGTGCTGGGCCAGATCGCTGCGTAGCCCGTTGGTCGCGATCCAGCCGACGTTTTCGCTGAGGTAGGTCGCGCCCACCGAGAGCGCCTGCTGCACAAAGGCAATCCCGATAAAGAGCAGCGCCAGCCGGGTGAGCACACTCGTCTCACTGCCGGCCATGGCTGCGTCGATGAACCAGCGCATGATCTGGGGGTTGATCAGCTGAAAGGTAATGCTGACGCTGAGGAGAATCCCAAGCACCACGACGCTCCGCCATTGCGGGCGCAGGTAGCGAACCAGCAGATTCCAGTAGCGGCTGAAAGGAAGCTTCATGGTCGGCAGTTTACCCCTCCTGTAACGCGGATAGATAGTCGGCGATCGACTCTTTGATGATGAGCAGATCATGCGCGATCGTGAGCGGCGCTTGGATCTTCGACATGGTGTCTCGCCGCCTGACGCGCTCAATGAGCAGGCCCTGCTGGAAGCAGCGCGCAGCAAGCTGTTTGGCTGCATCAGGATCATTGAGACCGGAAAGGTCGATGCCCCGGATCAAGCCCATGCGGCGCCCAGCGATTCGTCGATCCAGCGGCAGGATCTCGCAGGATAGAAAGCCTGAGATCAACGACTCGGCTGCCAGCATATGGTTGCACAGCATTGGCGTATTCGCCATAAAATGGAACGTAGGTCGTCATTCACGCTGCGGCGATGAGCACTCAGCGGTCTTCAATGCCTCCTCAATGCTCAAGCGCATATGCTCTGCGACCTGCTGGACGTGAGGAGCATGCAGCATGGTGTAATGAGTTCCTTTCACATACTGGACAACGACCGTACCGTCAACCAGCGCCAGCCAGCCAGAGCGCCGATGGTCATCCTGTTTTGCGGACTCAGGCACAATCATACTCAGATTGCCGGTATAAGGTTGAGGCTGGTAGGTTCGCGCGGCGTATGCATGGGCTTTGAAGACTGCAAAAAGTCGGCGGATTTGTTCGCCCCCAAGATCGCTTGGCACGATACCCAACGTTCGGACCTGCTCCACCAGAAACGCGATCTGCTGATCCGCTGGCAGTGTTGCGACTTGTTCCCAGGAGCAGGCCACTGGTTGTGATGCAAGACCAGCCAGATCCTCGGCGAACCATGCGGCGAGGGCCAGCTCATCAAGTGGTGGCGATGCTGCTTGTCGCGGTAGTGCTGTATCGAGCAGCAGCACAGTGGCAACCTCCTCGTTCTGCACCTGCAGCTGTCGCGCCATTTCATACGCAATCAGCCCGCCGAACGACCAGCCGCCAAGCAGATATGGGCCTTTCAGCTGCACCACCCGTATCGCGTTGAGGTATGCTGCTGCCAGACTCTCAACGTGTGTTTCAAGAGGCAGATCGCCCTCAACGCCTGGCGACTGAATGCCATAGAAGGGTTGATCATTGCCCAGGACAGCAGCCAGCTCCGCATAGCACAACACGGTTCCGCCAACAGGGTGGATGAAAAAGAGGGGCGGCTTCTTTCCTGCTGGCTGGATTGGTACGATAGGCGAGTTCCTCACTGGGTGGGGTTGGTGTTGATCCAGCACCATCGCGAACTGCGCGACCGTTGGCGATTGGACGAGCGTTTGCAGCGGGATTTGGCGATTGAACTGTTGCCGAATCCGCGCGATCAAGCGCACTGCGAGCAACGAGTGTCCACCCAGCGCGAAGAAGTTGTCGTGGACGCCGACGGATTGAACGCCTAGCACCTCGCTCCAGATGCCAGCCAGCACCTGCTCTTCCAGGGTACGAGGCGCGACAAAGATGGTTTCTCGTTCCAGCTCTGTATCGGCTGGAGCAGGCAAGGCCCGTCGATCGATTTTGCCGTTAGGCGTGAGTGGCAGCGCCGGAAGAAAAACGAATGCGGCCGGGAGCATGTAGTCTGGCAGCGTTACGCCCAGAAAGGCGCGCAGTTCCAGGGTGCTGGGCGCGACATTCCTGCTGCTGATGTCCTGGCGCGCAACCACATAGGCAATGAGTTGCCGCTCAGCGCCCGTCTCCCGCAGCACGACCACGGCATCCAGGACCGTGGGATGCTCGTACAGCCGCGCTTCAATCTCGCCCAACTCGATGCGAAAGCCACGCACTTTCACCTGCTGATCCCTGCGACCGAGGAATTCCAGGGTGCCGTCGGGCCAGTAGCGGGCCAGATCTCCAGTTTTGTAGAGTCGTTTTCCACTCGTTGCAAACGGATGCGGAATGAAACGCTCGGCGGTCAAATCGGATCGACCAAGGTAGCCACGCGCCAGACCCACGCCACCGATATAGACTTCACCAGGCACGCCCACTGGTACCAGTTGCAGATGTTTGTCCAACAAAAAGACCTCGGTGTTGGCGATCGGATGTCCGATTGGCGGTACGTCGAGCGCCTGATCTTCTGGACTGAGTTCAATGCTGGTTGTGACAACGGTGTACTCGGTAGGGCCGTAGTGATTGACCAGCATGCACGGGAGATCGCGTGGTGGATAGCGGCGCAACACGTCCCCGCCCGTCAGCAGATAGCGCAACGTCGATGGTTGCGGCCACGGCTCTGCCAGCATGGCTTCGGCGAGCGGCGTGGGCATAAAGCAGATGGTGATCATCTCCTGAGCCAGCCACGAAACCAGGCGCGAGGGCTCGGCCCGGATACCGGGATCGACAATGTGGATGCTCGCACCACTCGCCAAATAGGGCCACAGCTCCCAAACTGCCGCATCAAAACCTGGCCCGGCAAGCTGGGTGGCATGATCGGCAGCAGTGACGGCATAGCGCTGTCGATGCCAGTCGATCAGATTTAGCAGGCTTTGGTGCTGGACCGCTACTCCCTTGGGCTGGCCAGTTGAGCCGGATGTGTAGATCACATAGGCCAGATGCTGCGGCGTGATCGGGGAGTCAGGATTCTCGCGATCGGACGGCAGCATCAGCCAGGGTTCATCGACTGAGATGATCGAGACTGGTATGGGAGGAAGCAGCGCACGCAGATGCGCCTGAGTCAGCACTAGCGCCACCTGTGCAGACTCCAGCATAAAGACGATGCGCTCCTCGGGATAGGCCGGATCGAGCGGGACATAGGCCGCGCCGGCTTTAAGCACCGCCAGCGCCGCGACGATCAGATCCGGTGAGCGATCGGTGTACAATCCTACCCGCATCTCCGGCCCAATGCCATGGCGATGCAGATGATGCGCCAGCTGATTAGCTCGGATGTTGAGATCGGCATAGGTGAGGAATGCTTCGCCAGCGCGCACAGCGAGGGTGTCGGGTGTCCGTGCGGCCCATGCCTCGACACGTTGGTGAATGAGTTGATCCTGCGGATACCGTGCCTCCGTAGCGTTCCAGGTGCTCAAAAGCCGTTCGACTTCCGGCGCTGAGAGCAGTGATTGTGCCGGGCAGCGGAGGTGCGGCTCATGTGCCATCGCCTCAAGCGTTCTCGCGTAGTAGGTGCCGATAGCAGCGATCTGTGCAGGGTTAAGCCGTGCCGAATCATATTCAAGATCGAGTCGGATCTCCGACGAAACCGCATCGATGTTCACGTTGGCGACCAGTGTGAAGTTCGTTCGCCCGGCTGCCGATTGGGAAAGTACCTCCAGCTCATGGACCTGTCCGATCTGCTGATAGACGTGAAAGTGAACGAAGTTGAAGGTAATCTCGAAGAGCGGCTCGCCACCTAAACGTCGCTGGATCTCACCCATAGGGTAGCGCCGGAAGGGTAGTAGGTCGCACTCGGCAGCGAATGTTGCACGTACTACATCAACCCAGGTGTTGCCCTGCACCGTAAAGCGTAACGGTACCGTATTCAGAAACAGGCCAAGCGTTCGCTCACTGCTTGGCACTTCCGGTCGGCCATTGGTGACGAGACCAGTCACCACCTCAGATTGGCCCGTGAGCAGGCTCACGACCTGGAGGTGTGCTGCCAGCAGCACGCTCTTGAGCGGCACATCGGCGGTGCGGGCAAGCTGGTGGAGTCCAGCAGCAACCTCAGGCGAGATCGCGACGTGGCCGGATTCGACTTCGGCGGGGAGGTCGGATGGTTGCAGCCACGTCCAAGGCGGCAGCGTGGTGCGCTCGTGGTCCGCCAGTTTTGCCATCCAATACTCGGCCTGAGCTTTCGACTCAAGCGCCTGCCGTTCCAATGCGACAAATTCACGAAACGGCATCGGCGGTGACGAATCAGGCATGCGTCCTTTTCCAAGCAGCGCAACATATCGTTGGAACAGTTCAGTCAAGAGTGAGGCAACGCTCCAGCCATCGAGGATGACATGATGCTCGCTCAGGGTGAATTGGAAGCTTTCATCACTACGGCGATGCACATGGAACCGCAGCAGCGGTGCCGCGGTCCAGTCGAAATGACAGCGCTGCTCTTCCTCAAACCACGCTGCTAATTGCGCTTCCTGCTCGTCATGCATCAGGTGGCGAAGATCCGTAACCCAGATCGGAGCCTCCACACGCCGATGTACAAGCTGCAACGGTTGACTGAAGCTGGTGAGATCAAAGGATGTGCGCAGAACCGCATGGCGATCGAGCAGGTGCTGGATCGCTGCCCGAAGCCGCTGCTCATCCCACGGGACACGTAGATGAAAGCTGCTCAGGTTTTCGTACACGATCGTGTCAGGGCTGTAGGCGCTATGGAAAAGCATGCCGACCTGGAGCACTGTAAGTGGGTAAGCATCTTCTACATCCGGGCTGAGCTGCGCACGATCCACATCCGTGATCAGGCTAAACGGCTGGCTGAAGGTTTGGTCGCTGCTCTCAGCTGCTAAGATTACCTGGGCCAGCGCGTGGATCGTCTGGTGCTGGAAGAGCTGTTGTAACGAGCAGTTGAAACCATGCTCGCGCAGGCTCGCCAGGACCTGAATGCTGCGAATCGAGTCTCCGCCCAGCGCGAAGAAGTTATCATGCAGGCCAACACGATCCACGCCTAACACCTGCGACCAGATCTCTGCCAGGATTTGCTCGGCTGGGGTCTGTGGTGCGACAAATGGCTGATCGAGACGTAATCGGTTATGCTCAGGCGCAGGCAGTGCTTTGCGGTCAAGCTTGCCATTGGCGGTGAGCGGCAGCGCTGGGAGCAGCACAAATGTGGCGGGGATCATATACTCGGGCAGCGTCTCGTCCAGAAGGGCGCGGAGTTTAGGGGCTAGGCCCTCATCCCCCCGGACCCCTTGCCTCGAACCTCGGCGGGCTTCCGCCTCCACCGGGCGCCATGCCGGGCGCCCTCTGGGCATGGCGCCCGGCATGGTACCCGCGGCGGGCGAAGGGGGAGATGTGGTATCGCTCTGTTCTATGTTCTTTTGTTCCTCTACCACGTACGCTACCAGCCGTTGATCCCGAAGCAGCACAACCGCGTCCCGCACGGCTGAATGCTGCTTCAGGGCAGCTTCGATCTCGCCCAACTCGATACGGAAGCCGCGCAGCTTGACCTGCTGATCGATCCGGCCCAGGTATTCGATGTCGCCGTTGGGCACGTACCGAGCCAGATCGCCGGAGCGATACAGCCGCCCGCCCGCCTGCTCAGGTGCTTGGGCGAACGGATCGGGAACAAAGCGCTCAGCCGTCAGGGCCGGATGATTCAGGTAGCCGCGCGCGACACCAGCGCCGCCCACATACAGTTCGCCGGGAGCGCCAGGCGGCGACAGCTGGCCAAACGGATCGCACACGTAGAGACGCAGATCCGGGATGGGACCGCCGATCACACTGCGGGGTCGATCGGTCAGATCGGCCAGCGTGAGTGGCCGGTAGGTGACATGGACGGTCGTCTCGGTGATGCCGTACATATTGACGAGCTGGGGCTGCTGATCGCCGTGGCGCGCGAACCAGGGTTGCAGCGATTGCAGCTCCAGCGCCTCGCCGCCAAAGATGACCAGCCGCAGCGCCAGACCTGGCGGCGTGGATCCGCTTCGGCTATCGACCGCAGTCAATTGGCGGAACGCCGACGGGGTTTGGTTGAGCACCGTCACCCGCTCCGAGCGCAAGAGATCGTAGAATGCCTCAGGATCACGGCTGGTGAGATAGGGCACGATCACCAGCCGCCCGCCGTGCAGCAGCGCGCCCCAGATCTCCCAGACCGAGAAATCGAAGGCCGCCGAGTGGAAGAGCGTCCACACATCGCTAGCATCGAAGTGGAACCAGGGCTGGGTCATGCTAAAGAGTCGGACGACCTGCGTATGGCTGATCAGGGTGCCTTTGGGCCGGCCGGTCGAGCCCGAGGTGTAGATGACATACGCCAGCTGATCCGGCGTCACCTGTGCGGGAACCCGCTCCGTGGCCTCTTGACTGATCCGGTCGTGATCGCGATCCAGGCAGATCACCGTCGCTGGCTGGTCGGCGCTCTCGGGATACAGCTGCGCGGCCAGCTGGGCCTGAGTCACAATCACCGGCGCGTGCATGTCTGCGACCATAAACGCGACACGCTCAACGGGATAGGTCGGATCGATCGGGACGTAGGCCGCGCCAGCTTTGAGAATGGCCAGCATGCCGACCAGGAGATCCAGCGACCGCTCAAGGTACAAGCCGACGCGCGTCTCGGGTTGCACGCCCAACCGCTGGAGGTAGCGTGCCAGCTGGTTCGCTCGCACGTCGAGCTCCCCGTACGTCAGACGATCGTGTCCGTGGCTGACGGCAACGCTTTGCGGTGTCTGCGCGGCCTGCGCCTCGAACAGCTGATGCAGGCACTGCTCAACCGGTGTCGCTACCGTAGCGGGTTGGCAGGTCACCAGCAGGTAGTGCCGCTCAGCCTCCGACAACAGCGGCAGGAGGCCGATCCGCTGATCCGGATCGTCGACGATCCCGGCAAGCAATGTTTGGAAGTGCTCGGCGAGTCGTAATACCGTCGACGGGTCGAAGAGATCGGTGCTGTACTCAAACCCGCCAACCAGGCCTGCCTCGGTCTCCGTAAGCGTCAACGTCAGATCAAACTTGGCGGTGGACGTAGCGATCTCCAGCGGCTTCAGCGTGACGTTCTCAAGGAGAACGGCAGCCTGCGGCGTGTTGTGCAGCACAAGCATGACCTGGAAGAGTGGCGTGTAGCTGAGGCTGCGCTCCGGCTGGAGGGCGTCGACCAGCAGTTCAAAAGGTAGATCTTGATGGGCATAGGCTCCCAGGCAGGTTTCGCGCACCTGATGCAGCAGATCGCGGAAACGGAATTGTCCATCGAGTAGTGTCCGTAGCACCAGCGTGTTCACGAAGCAGCCGATCAGGTCATAGGTGGCAGCCTGGCTCCGACCTGCGATTGGCGTGCCGACCACAATATCGTTCTGGCCGCTCCAGCGGTAAAGCAGCACATCCAAAGCTGCCAGCAGTGTCATGAAGAGCGTAGTACCCTCACGCTGGCTGAGATCTTGGATCGCCTGGCTGAGAGCCCATGACAATCTCAGCGGGATCTGGGCGCCGCGAGTGGTTTGGACGGGTGGTCGTGGATGATCGGTGAGCAGGTCAAGCACCGGTGGGGCACCGGCAAGCCGCTGCCGCCAGTATGTGAGCTGCTGTTCTAAGACCTCACCCTGCAACCACGTCCGCTGCCATAGAGCATAATCGGCATACTGGATGGAAAGTTCCGGCAGCGCCACGGGTGTCTTTAGCACGATGCTCTGGTAGAAGCTCGTGAGGTCACGGATGAGAACACTCATTGACCAGCCGTCGGTGATGATGTGATGCAGCGTTAGCAACAGCACATGCTCACTATCGCTTAGCCGCAGCAGCAGCGCGCGCAGCAGCGGCCCACGTTGAAGATCGAAAGGCTGAGCAGCCTGGGCCTCAGCCTGCTCCTGCACTGTCGTTGTTTGCTCAGCGTAGGACAGGCCACACAGATCACATACAGAAAACCCGATATTCGCATGCGGATGGATAATCTGAATCAGATCAGCTACTTGAGCAGCACCTGCTGCGCTCGGCTTTCGACGGAAGGTGGTGCGGAGCACTTCATGGCGCTGCACTACCTGAATCAGCGCCTGTTCAAGCGCATGTACATCAAGTTTCCCAGTCACTCGGACGCCAAGTGGTATCAAGTAGCTCGTGTGATCGGGATCAATCTGATCGAGGAACCAGAGGCGCTGTTGAGCAAAGGAAAGCTCCATCGTTTCGCCACCATTCCTGGGGTGGAGCGAAAGAGCAGCTTCCTTCTGCTGCGTCTGCTGCAAGAAGGCGATCAGCTCGGTCTTGTTGCGCTTCAGCAACTCGAGCAGATCCGGTGTAAGACTTCCGGCAGGAGCATCATAACGCAGCCGACCACCTTCTACCCATAGCCGGATATCACGGTTGCGTAGCGTGAAAAGCAGCTCAACCAGTGTCATAGCTCTCCCTGCTCCCGTCGCCCGCCCATATCCTGCGACTCTGGAGGTTGCTGGCTTGACCAGCGGATTACCTCGATTAGCTCGGCAAGTTCGGCGATCGTGGGGGCTTCAAACAAGCTCCGTACCGGCAGATCGATGCCGAGCGTTGCACCGATGCGGCTGGTTACCCTGGTTGCCAGGAGCGAGTGACCGCCAAGGTCCAGGAACCGGCTGTGAACACTCACACGCTGAAGCTGAAGCAGATCGCGCCAGACTTCGGCAACAATGTGTTCAATCTCGTTGCGTGGTGCTACAAAAGCTGTCGCCGTCTTACCAAAATCCGGCATCGGGAGCGCCTGACGGTTGATCTTGCCGTTCGAGGTCAGCGGGAGCGCGTCCAGCACCACGAAGGCTGCGGGGATCATATATTCCGGTAAGCGAGCCTTCACGTACTCGCGCAGGTGGTGGTCGATCGGTTCTGCCGTCACGTTCTCGTTCGGCACCACATAGGCGATCAGCTGCGTACCCAGCCCGGTATCCCGCACATCAACAACCGCCTCGTGAACAGCAGGATGGTGGTTAAGCTGCGCCTCGATCTCACCGAGCTCGATGCGGAAGCCGCGAATCTTCACTTGCTGGTCGATCCGGCCCAAAAACTCGATCGTACCATCGGCGCGGTAGCGTGCCAGATCCCCCGTGCGGTAGAGCCGCGCGCCAGGATCAGTGCTGAACGGGTGGGGTAGAAACCGTTCGGCGGTCAGGTCTGGACGATTGACATAGCCCCTGGCTAACTGAACTCCGCCAATGTAGAGTTCGCCTGGCACGGCTACCGGCACTGGCTGAAGCTGTCGATCCAGCACGTAGATCTGCACGTTGGCGATCGGTCGACCGATCGGAATGATGCTGGAAATCGCTCCAGTCGGCGGTATCTCATAGATGCAGCAGCCAACCACGGTCTCGGTCGGCCCGTACTCGTTGATCAGCCGGGTCTGAGGTGCATGCTGCCGCCAGAACGCCACCGTCTCGTCGAGGAGTGCCTCGCCCCCAATAACCAGCGCATTCGCCCTGCCGGCCAGTGTTTCGGCAGGCAACGCCTGATTGAGCAGATGTACATGGGCGGGCGTAAGCTTGACCAGACTAAACTGCGCGCCGGGCTGGAGCGCATGAGCAAGGCCATCCAGATATTGATCTTCTGGCAGCAGCAGCACGCGCTGGCCAACCAGCAATGGCGCGAAGAGGCTGGTTACGGTGAGATCAAACCCGATCGGTGAATGAACGGGAGCGCCGCTGCCGGCGCTGGCCCGGTATTCGCCCGTAGACCAGCTCAGATAGTTGACCAGCCCACGATGTGGGATTATCACGCCTTTCGGCCATCCGGTCGAGCCGGAGGTATAGATGATATACGCGCTGTTGTCGGGTAGGGCCAATCTGCTAAGATTCGTGCAACTCTCGGCACCGATTTGCTCAGCATCCGTGTCAATCTCCACAACCCGAACACCAGAGTCAGGGAGTTGGGCGCGTAGATGGCGTTCGGTCAGCACAATAAAGATCTGCGCATCGGTGAGCATGAACTGGAGCCGCTGCTGGGGATAGCTCGGATCGAGCGGGACGTACGCGGCACCTGCCTTCAGCACGCCCAGCAGCGCAACTACCAGGTTCAATGAATGGGTGAGGCAGATCCCGACCCGTGCCTCCGGCACTACTCCCAGGCGGCACAAGTAGTGGGCCAGCTGGTTAGCCTGTTGGTTCAGGTCGTGGTAGGTCAGGTGACGATCCGCAACCATCACGGCGATCGCATCGGGCGTACGGGCTGCCTGGGCTTCAAAGAGCTGGCTGTACGACTCGTGAGCCACAGGCGCGGCCGTGTTGTTCCAGTCGAAGAGAATCTGCTGCTGTTCGGCGGGAGTCAAGATCGGCAGATCGCCAATCTGCTGGTCGATTCCACGGAGCATTGCCTCCAGGATTGTCTGAAAGTGGCCATGCATTCTGGCGATTGCGTCGTCGTCGATATGATCGCGGTCATACATCAGCTTGATCGAAAGCTGGTCTCCCGGCACCGCGACCAGCGTCAGCGGGTAGTTGGTCTGCTCCAACGACGGCATGATCTCGATCTGGATCTCGCTCGCATCGCTGAGCTTACTGGCGCTGACGGGATAGTTCTCGAAGACCATCATGCTGTCGAAGAGCTGGCTGCCGCGCGGAACATCGCTCCAGGCCTGAACATGCACCAGCGAGCTGTACTCATACTGGCGCACCTGGCTGGCTTGCGCCTGTAACTCCTGAAGCCAGGGCAAGAGCCGCATGTCGGGTGCGAGTCGGGCGCGGGTCGGGAGAGTATTGACAAACATGCCGACAATTGTTTCCACGCCGGGGATCTCGGTAGGCCGCCCTGAGACCGTGGTGCCGAACACCACATCATCATGACCGCTGTAGCGGCTCAACAAAACCGCCCAGGCTCCCTGAAGCAGCGTGTTCACCGTCAGGCGCTGCTCGCGCGCCAGCCGTTGCAGCCCCTGTGTTGTCTCGCTTGAGAAGTGCAGCCATTGGGCATGATAATTGCGCTGCGCCGACAGCAAGGTGCCCGGCGCATGATCGATGCCAAGTGGTGTTGGCGCGGTAAAGCCACGCAGCAGATCACGCCAGAACGACTCGGCCTGGCGCTGGTCTTGGCGCAGCAACCAGGCGATGTACTCCGCATACGGCTGGGCCGGTGCCAATCGGAGCGACTCACCGTGGCGGGCTGCGGTGTAGAAGGCAAACATATCATCCAGCACCAGCGGCAAGCTCCAGCCGTCGATCACCAGGTGATGGTTACTCCAAACACAGGCGTAGCGATCGTCGCTAAGCTGGAAGAGGACCAGTCGCAGCAGCGGGGCCTGCGCGGGGTCGAAGCCTTGCCGGCGATCCCCTTCAAGATACGCATCCAACCGCTGAGTCTGCTCGGCCTCGCTCAGACCTCGCCAGTCGTGGAGCGCAAACGGCACGGCGACCTGTTTACGCACGACCTGAAGCGGCTCGTCCAGGTCTTCCCAGATAAACCCGGTTCGCAGGATCGCATAGCGATCGGTGACCTGCTGCCAAGCCATCACGAGCGCATCGCGATCCAGCGCTCCCCCAAACACAAATCGCATCTGCGTGATGTAGTCGCCGCCGGCGGGAGCGTAGAGTGCGTGGAAGAGCATGCCCTGTTGCAGCGAGGAGAGCGGATACACTGCCTCGATCTGGCGATCGTTGCCAAAGAGCCTATCGATCTGCTGCTGCGTCAGCCCCGCCAGCGGAAAATCGGAGGGCGTGTAGCCGCCGGCCTCAGCCGAGCGACAATGCGCGATCAGCTCACGCAGCGCCGCAAGCAACGACTCGGCCAGCGCGGCGATGGTCTCCCGGCTGTGGTGGTGCTGGCTGTAGGTCCATTCGATCCGGAGCTGTCCCTCCCGCACGCTGGCGTTGATATCCAGCAGATGCTGCCGTCGGCTGCGCGGGCTGACCACCGGACCGATCGGCTCGTCGGCGCTCCCGAAGAGTGGCACTTCGGCCAGGGTTTGATCCAGCTGACCAAAGTAGTTGAAGCTGATCTCAGGCTGCGGCATGGCCTGTAGTCGCTCGCGCAGCACTAGCTCGTCCGTCAGATAGCGCAGCACGCCGTAGCCAATGCCGCGCTGGGGAATGGCGCGCAGCTGCTCTTTAATGGTCTTGATCGTCGCCGCTGCCTCAAGCGCTGGGCCGGGCGTAAGCAGAACCGGAAAAAGGGTGGTAAACCAGCCGACGGTCCGCGACAGATCGATGTTGGCCATAACCTCTTCGCGACCATGACCTTCGAGATTGATCAGCAGCTGGCGCTGTCCCGTCCAGCGAGCCAGCGCCAGAGTCAGCGCCGCCAGCAGCAAGTCGTTGATCTGCGTGCGGTAGGCGCTGGAAGCTTCGTGCAGCAGCGCCTCAGTCTCGTCACGTTCGAGCGCGACTTCAAGAGTCCGCGCCGACTCGTAGGTGTTCTCGCCGACGACGCGATCAACCGGCAGCTTTGCAGCCTGAAGCCGCTCTTGCGCAGTCCAGTAGTCAACCTGGGTCGCCAGGTCCGGTAATTGCGCGTACTCCGCAAGGCGATGCGACCAGACATGGAAGGGTGTGGTCTTCCCCGGCAGCGTCACGTCCTGATTCCACTCAAGCTGCTGGTAGGCGCTGTAGAGATCTTCCAGCAGGATGCGCCACGAAACACCATCCACGACAAGGTGATGCACGATCAGCAGCAGGCGATCGGAGTTGTTCGCTCCGAGCTTGAAATACACTGCACGCGCGAGCGGACCACGCTCAAGATCAAGGCTACGCTGCACCTGGGCTGCTGTGACCTGCATCGCCGCTGCTCGATCCACCTCCGGCATGTCAGCCAGATCGACGATCTCAAATATCAGTGTGCTGCTATCATCAGCGCTAAACTGTTGCTGCCAGCCCTGCTCAGTGCGAGTAAACCGCAGGCGCAGCGCCTGGTGATGGGTAGCTACAGCCTGAAGCGCCTGCTCCAGCCGCTGGAGATCAACTGGCTGCCGCAGCGACAGGAGGAGCGCCTGGTTGAAATGCTGGGGTTCGGGCGGATCTTGCTCCAAAAACCACTGCTGGATCGGTGTGAGTGGCATGGGACCAACGACCAGCTCCTGGCTGTCCGTGACCTGATCAGTCGCGCGTAGCGCCGCAACGCGAGCTAGCTCCGCAATAGTGGGATGCTGAAACATCTGGCGTGGCGAGAGCTTGATCCCGGCCTGGCTTGCGCGAGCAGCAATCTGGATACTGAGAATCGAATCGCCGCCCAGCTCAAAGAAATTATCGTGAATGCCGACGCGTCGGACGCGCAACGTCTGCTCCCAGATCCGCGCCAGCCGCTCCTCGATGCTGGTATGAGGAGCCACAAATGGCGAGCTTGCCTGCGAGCGATCAAACTCCGGGATCGGCAGCGATCGATAATCAACCTTGCCGTTGGGCAGAAGTGGAACGGCTGGCAGCGTCACGAAGGCCGCCGGGATCATGTGATCGGGCAGATGATGCTTAAGAAAGGATCGCAGCTCCAGGGTCAGGGCAGAGCCGGATGATGGGATCGAGTCGCTCCTATCGGCGTGCATGAACCGTGATCTCCTTGATCTATAGCTCGGCTGAGCTGCGCTGATGCGTGGTCGGATGCGCCATTCCCACCAAAACCTGTCGCGAGCCGGTGAATGGCGATCGTCCATGCGCGACGAGCATGTTGTCGAGCATCAGCACATCGCCGCGCTGCCAGGGAAAGATCACGGTTTCCTGCTCATATGCTGCGCGAAGCGCTGCCATGACCTCATCCTCGATCGGCGTGCCGTCACCATAGTAGGTGTTGTTGGGCAACTCTTCCGGCTGGAACTGCGCGAGCAGCGCGGCCTGGATCTGCGGCTCCAGCGTCGTGACGTGGAAAAACGTCGCGTGGTTGAACCACACCTGCTCGCCGGTGACGGGATGCTGGCCGATCGCTGGGCCAACGCGGCGGGTCCGCAAGCGATCGCCTTCCCGCCACTCGGTCGTGATCCCGGCATGGCGGCAATACTCGTCCACAGCTGCCCGATCCGAGGTTTGGAAGACCGTCTGCCAGGACAGGCCCACACCGCCACCGAAGTTGCGCACATACATCACCTGTTTGTCGGCGAAGCGCTGGCGAATCGCGGGATCGATGCGCTGATACACCTTGCGGACATCGGCGATCGGTGTTTCGCCGCCGGTTTGCGCCGGGATCGTGCAGCAGAAAAAGATTTGCAGCGGCCAGGTCGTCTGGTACGAGTTCTCGTTATGTAGAAAGATCGTCTGGTCCGGCGGGTGATCGGTGGAGGTGTAGATATTGCCGACGACCTGGCTGCGCGGCGACGACCGCTCCCGATACTCTAAAAGCTCGCCGGATGCCGCAGTGACGAAGCGCTCGAGCTGCTCTGGGCGGTCGATCGCGAAGCCACGGAACAAGATGCCGCCGTGGGTGTGGATCTGCTGAGTCAGCCAATCGCGGTGGCTGGTGGCCCACTCGATCAGATCCACGCCTTCCAGCGCCGGCTCAACCACCAGCGGCAGCGTCTGGTCCGGTGTGAGCGCGCTGGTTTTGATCAGCGCTTCCTGGGTCGTATTGAGCGCCCTGCGCTTGATTCCGCCAAGCTGTTTTTTCGCTCCTGGTGTATGTGCATCGTGTGTGCTCATCGTGTGTCCTCCTTGATGTGGCTCAGGCGAGTGTGGGTGAAACTTCCGACTCGTCAACCTTAGTAATCGGCGAGGCGCTGGCCTGGCTCGGCACGATATAGGCGACCAGCCGCTTGCTGCCCTGCCCATCGTCATGGGCGACCACCAGCGCATCCTGAACTGACGTGTGGCGTCGAATCAACGCTGCGATCTCGCCCGGCTCGATGCGAAAACCGCGAATTTTGACCTGCTGATCGCTGCGGCCCAGAAACTCCAGCGACCCATCAGGCAGCCAGCGCACGCGATCGCCCGTGCGGTACAGCCGCGCTCCCGGTGTAAGACCGAAGCTGTCAGGCAGGAATCGCTCAGCGGTCAAGGCTGGCTGTCGGAGATAGCCACGGGCAACGCCGCTCCCGCCGATCATCAGCTCGCCAGGCACGCCTACCGGCAGCGGGCGCAGATTCGCATCCAGCACATAGGCTCTGGCATACGGGATCGGCGCGCCGATCGGCACGGGCATACCGGGCTGTAGCCGCTCGCACTCGTAAACCGTGCTCCAGACGGTTGCCTCGGTGGGGCCGTACTCGTTGAAGAGTGCCGTGTGTGGCAGACGATCCTGGTGGAGCTCGACCAGATCGCGAGGACAGGCTTCACCTGCGACGATCGCAGCTTTGAGTGATGCAAGCTGATCGGGTGTGGCCTGTTCCAGCAGCAGCGCGTAGAACGAAGGAATACAGAGCGTATGCGAAACCTGCTGGCTTTGGATCAGATCGATCAACACACCAAGCTCGCGGCGATCATGCTCGGATGGCAGCACGATCGCGGCTCCCTGGCACAGCGACCAGAAGATCCCGGCGATCGAGCTATCGAAGGCAATCGACGACAACAGCAAAAAGCTGGTCGGCGCATCGTGGTAGGCGAGCAGCCGAGCCTCCGTGGAATGCACCAGATTCGCATGGCTGACGACCACGCCTTTGGGCTGTCCGGTCGAGCCTGAGGTGTAGATCACATAGGCCGGGTTGTCAGCCAGTGTGATGGGCGTCGGGACAGAGGGAGGCAGCTGTTGAATCTGTGACCAGTCGCGATCGACAAAGAGCGTTGCCACCGGGAAATCGGCGATAATCTCAGCGACCGGCTCATGCGCCAGCAGCAGCGCAAGCCGTGCATCTTCCACGATCAGCCGCAGCCGCTCGGCAGGATACTCAGGATCGATCGGCACGTAGGCAGCTCCGGCTTTGAGCACCGCGATAATCGCCACGATCAGGTCCGTGGAGCGTGTCATACACACGCCGATTAACGCTTCAGGACCAGCGCCGCGTGCGCGTAGCGCGTGAGCCAGCTGGTTCGCGCGCTCGTCAAGCTGGCGATAGGTGAGCTGATCGTCGGGCGCGACGACCGCTGTGGCGTCTCCGTTGCGGGCTGCCTGCGCCGCGATCCATTCGTGAATCAGCGTGTACGCAGGAGCGTCATACGTGCCAGGGTTGAACGCGACCAGCTGTCGGTGGAGTTCTTGCTCCGAGAGCAGCGGTGCCGCGCCGGGTCGTTCGTGGGGTGCTGCAACCATCGCTTCAAGCGTAGCGGCGTAGTAGCCGGCGATCGACTCGATCTGATCCCAGCACAGGATTGTCCCGTCACAGGTCAGGCTGAGATTGATCTCGGTGGTGAAGGGATCGACCCGGAAATTCGCCACCAGCGGAAAGCTTGAGATCTCGTAGGGCAGCACGTCCAATAATGCGACATCGCCCATCTGCTGGAACGCCTGAAAAATATGGTAGTGGGTGAAGTAGAAAAGGCTTTCCGACAAGGGCTGGCCGCCATGCCGTCGCTGAAGCTCAATCGTCGGGTAGCGACGGAACGGAAGGCTGGCGCGCTCTGCCTCGAAGGTCCGCGTGATCAGGTCGCTCCAGGTGCAGCCGGCAAGGTCCAGCCGCAGCGGAAGACTGTTGATGAATAAGCCCAGCACGCGTTCGCCGTCGATCGTTTCCGGACGACCGCTGGAAACCATGCTGGTCATGACATCGGTCTGGCCGCTCAGCATCGCCATGACCTGTAGATGTGCTGCCAGCAGCACGTCTTTGATCGGCACTGCCAGCTCAAGCGCCAATCGCTTCAGCTGGCGCGACAGCTCGACTGGAATCGGTACCGGCTGCACGACGGCAGCTCCTGGCCTCCCTGCCTGATCTCCCTCAGGCCAGCGCGGCAGGCGCATCAACGTCGCGTCGCTCAGCAGGGTATCCCAGAAGCGCCGCGCCTCCTCCGATTCGATCGCTGCTCGCTCCAAGGCCACGAAATCACGGTAGCGCGCCGTCGGCGGCATGATCGGGATGGCCTGGCCTTTGAGCCGCTGAAAATAATCGGTGAACAGCTCGGTGAGCATGGTCGCGTCGCTCCAGCCATCGATCGCGGCATGGTGAAAGCTCAGCGAGAACTGCAGCGTCTGCTCGGAGCGCAGATGAACATGAAAGCGGACCAGCGGCAGCGCAGTGCAATCAAAGCCGCGCTGCTTTTCTTCGGCGATCCAGCGCGCGATCGTCGCGTCTTGCTGCTCGGTCGTCAGCGAGCGAATGTCGGTCACGGTGAGCAGGTTGGCGCCGGTGCGATGTACAAGCTGAAGCGGTTCGCTAAAGGTCGTCAGATCAAAGCTGGTGCGTAATGCAGGATGGCGCTGCACCAGATCGTCAACCACCGCTTGCAGGATGAGGAGATCGATCGGCAGCTTCAGGTGATAGCTGAAAATGTCGTGGTAGAGCGCCTGATCAGGATTCGACTGGTTGTGAAAGATCATGCCGCCTTGCAGCTTGGCGATCGGATAGGCATCCTCAATCGCATCCGGCACCAGCCGGCGATCCTCATCCCCAATCAGGCTGAACGGCTGGTGCTCAGGACTCGGCTGGGCCAGCGCTTGCTTCGTTCTAAGCTGCTGGGCTAGCGCGCGAATCGTCGGATGGGTGAACATCTCCTCGACGGTGAAGTGAAGGCCGCGCTCCTGCGCCTGCGCGACGACCTGAATGCTGCGGATGGAGTTGCCGCCCAGCGCAAAGAAGCTGTCTTCAACGCCGACCTGCTCGATCTCAAGCGCCCGCGACCAGATCCCGGCCAGAATTTCCTCTTCGATCGAGGCTGGCGCGACAAAGCGCTGCGTCTGGGCCGGCACCGGCAGCGCCCCACGATCAACTTTGCCATTGGCTGTGAGCGGGAAGCGCTCCAGCACCACGATCGCCGTGGGGACCATATACTCCGGCACGTAGTCGCCGACAAAGCGCCGCAGCTCAGCTGTGTCAAGCGCTTCGCGATCGATCCCTGCCTGTGGGACAACATAGCCCACCAGCTGCTGGTCCGAAGCACCGCCGCCGGGCGCGGTATCATCACGCAGCATCACCACAGCCTCGCGCACGCCGGGATGCCGCCCAAGCACCGCCTCGATTTCACCTAGCTCGATGCGAAAGCCCCGCAGCTTGATCTGCTGATCGGCGCGGCCAAGATATTCGAGCTGTCCATCAGCCCGGTAGCGCGCCAGATCGCCGGAGCGGTAGAGCCGTGAGCCGGGCCGGGTGCCCTCTGGGCGGCTGAATGGATCAGGTAGGAAGCGCTCGGCGGTCAGGTCCGGTCGCTGGCGATAGCCACGCGAAACTCCTGCGCCGCCGATGTACAGCTCGCCGGTTACGCCAACGGGGACCGGCCGAAGCCAGCGGTCCAGGACATACAGGCGGGTATTCGCGATCGGCGTGCCAATCAACACCGGGCCGTGAACCGGATCGCCGGGCTGGACCTCGTACACGCAGCAGCCGACCACCGTCTCCGTCGGGCCATACTCGTTGATCAGCCGGGTTGCCGGTGCAGCCTGCCGCCAGCTGGTCAGTGTCTGCGCCCACAATGCTTCGCCGCCGATGATAAAGGCGCGTGCGCGGCCTGCCAGGACTTCGGGGGGGAGCAGCTGGTTAAGCACTTCCAGGTGCGCCGGCGTCAGCTTCACGAGGCTGTAATCCTCGCCCTGGCGCAAGGCTTGAGCCAGCGCTTCGACTCCGGCATCGGCAGGCAGCAGCGTAACGCGCTGTCCAGCGCAGAGTGGCGCGAACAGGCTGGTAATCGTCAGGTCGAAGCCCAGCGGCGAGTGAACCAGGCTGCCCGCTCCTTCAGGGAGGTGGTAGGCAGCTTTCGCCCAGGCGAGGTAGTTCGCCAGGCCACGGTGGTGGACCATCACGCCTTTAGGCTGCCCGGTCGATCCTGAGGTGTAGATGACATAGGCGAGGTTGTCAGGCAGGAGTGCCGACTCAAAGGGTACATCCAGCTCGCCCGCGATGAGGGGCCAATCCCGGTCGAGGGCAACAATTGGTCCGCTATGTTCCGGCAGGACAGCCGCGAGATCTTCTTGAGTCAGCAGTACCGGCACCTGCGCATCCTCAATCATAAAGCGCAGCCGTTCACGTGGATAGGCAGGATCGAGCGGAAGATAGGCACCGCCGGCTTTCAAAATGCCGAGCAGCCCGACGACCATTGCGACCGAGCGCTGAAGGCAAATTCCAACACACATGTCAGGGCCGACTGCCAGCCGCCGCAGGTAGCGTGCCAGCTGATTGGCGCGGCGATCCAGCTCGGCGAAGCTTAGCGCTTCATCGCCTGACACGACAGCGATCGCCTCGGGCTTGAGCGCCACCTGCTCGTCAAAAAGTTCAAGGATGCTGCCTGCGGTGAAGGAGTGCTGAGTGTGATTAAACTCGTCGATCAGCCGCTGGTATGCGTCAGCGCTCAAAAGATTGGCGCGTCCGAGCGGTGTTTCTGGCGCGGCGATGGTGGTCAGGCACAGCGCAATCAGGCAGTCGGCCAGCCGCTCGATCTCGGCTGCCGGCACAGCCTGCGTATCGTAGTGCAGCTCCAGCGCCAGCGATCCGTTGTGCTGCAAGACAACCAGCTTGACCGCGAAACGATCGGTGCACGCTTGGATCGTCTCGATCGTATAGCGCAGCCCTGTACTCCAGTCTGGCTCCGTCAGCGCATACGCGGCGAAGCTCAGCAGCGCGAACGGCTCAGCAGTGGGCCGCGCACGATCAAGGTGGATCTGATCCCAGCTAAAATACTCCTGAACAGCCGTACGCTGATCGAGTTGCTGCTGCACCTGCTGTGCATGACGAATCAGCGGCGTCGCGTCATCAAGCCTCAGCGAGCAGGGCAGATAGCGCTCAAAAAGGCCGAATGCCTGCTCCAGCTCGGCATAGGAGCGACCATCATAGGCAACGCCAATGCAGAGATGTTGACGGTCGGACACACGCCACAGCAGCGTCTGCCACAGCGCCAGCAGCAGCGCCGATGCCGAGATCTGCCAATCCTGTGCCAGAGTCATGAGCGCCTGACTCTGAGCGGGATCGAGCGGGATCGAGCGGACTGCTGGGACGAAGTCGGCGGTGGTTGTGAGCGGATGCGAGAAGAGCGACGGCTCGGCAGCGAGCGCACTGAGATCGTGATTGAGCCAGAACGCGCGCTCCGTCTCCGTCTCGGGCGATTCCAGAAGTTCATTCTGCCACTCAGCGGCATCGGCATACTGCACCGTCTCGCCCGACTCATCTGGGATGGCACCCAGGTTATACCAGTCCACTAGCTCGCGCAGCAGATGCTGGAGTGTTGTGGCATCTCCGCGAACTGCCGGCAGAGCCACGATGAGCCAGTGCCGATCAGCTCCGGCGCTTATCAGCACCACATTCAACAGCGTATCCGCAGCAGCGGCGGTCAGTTCCTGGCTGATCGCAGCGAGCGCTGCCAGCACCTGCTGATCGCTGAGCGTGGCGTCAAGCGGTCGCCGCTCCAGGGCAGGAGCGCACCGCCCATCGATCACCTGCACTGGCAGCAGCATCCCAGGCACATGCTCTAAGCTGGTGCGCAGGATCTCATGCCGATCGATCACGGCATCCAGCGCAGCGGCAAGACGCTCTGGATCGAGGTTGCCGTGCAGCCGTGCGATACCGAGAGTAAGATAGGCTGACTGCCGATCATCCTGCTGCACCAGGCAGAGGTGCTTTTGCTGGGGCGAAAGCCGAAAATGTTCTGTATTCAGATCATGCATGGTACATTGCCTTTGGAGAGAGCGGGTCGATGCCGTTCCCTCAATTATTCCGATGTCGGCGTAGCCGCACGACGCCGGCTGCCTCGCAATCGTTCAAGATTCGCCGCTTTACGTGTCTCAAGCCGGCGCTGCTGGTATTCTCGATCCAGGAGCGCCATCCGCTCGGTCAGCGCGGACAGGGTAATCTTGGGCTGGCTGACGATGATCTCCAGGATCTGCTGGTAGTCCTCCAGCAGCCGCATCATCCGGGCGTGATTGAAAATATCGGTGTTGTAGTCGAGCGTGCCGACGAGTGTGCCCTGCTCTTCCCATAGATTGAGCAGCAGATCAAACTTTGCTGTTCCGGGGTCGATATCCATGCGCCGCAGACTCAATCCTGGTAGCTCCAGCACCGGGAGTGGCGCGTTTTGCAGGACCAGCTTGACCTGGAAGAGCGGCGTACGGCTGAGATCACGCGGGATATTCAACAGCTCGACGAGCTGGTCGAAGGGGAGATCTTGATGTGCGTAGGCTTCAAGGGCTCCATCCCGCACACGGTGGAGCAGTTGCTCAAACTCAGGGTTGCCTGCCAGGCTGGTTCGGAGAACGAGCTGGTTGACGAAAAAACCGATCAGATCGATCGTTTCGGCTCGATTGCGGCCCGCAACATCGGTGCCCACCACCATCTCTTCCTGGCCGGTGTAGCAGTGGAGCAGCGCTTTAAAGCTGGCCATCAGCGTCATAAACAGCGTCGTTCCGCTGGCCTGACTCAGCGCTTTGAGCTGTTCTGTCAGAGGCACCGGCAGCGTAAACACCTGCTGTGCGCCCCCGTAGGATTGGACTGGCGGTCGCGGGCGATCGGTTGGTAGCGCCAGCAGTGGGAGCTGCGCACCCTGTGGTTGAAGCCGCTCACGCCAGTAAGATCGCTGGCGCTCCAATTCGGCACCGGGTGCCCCTGGGGCGAGCCACTCGCGCTGCCAGATCGCAAAATCGGCATATTGGATCGGCAGCTCGGCGAGCCTGGTGGCCTGCCCACTGGCGAAGGCGGCGTAACAGTGGGCAAGCTCGCGAATAATGACGCCCAGCGACCAGCCGTCGGCGATGATGTGGTGCAGCATCAAGCACAGAAGATGCTCGCGCTCTCCCAGACGCAGCAGCCGAACCCGCAGCAGCGGCGGCTGCTGGAGATCGAACGGCCGCTGCGCCTCCTGCTTAATCAGCTCCTCGACTGCCGGGCGTTGTTGTTCTTCGGCGAGCTGCGATAGATCGTCGATTGGCACGTCAAGCGCCAGCTCAGACGCGATCATCTGCACCGGCTGTCCTTGCACCGCCTTGAAGCCAGTCCGCAGCACTTCATGCCGGGCGACAATGATATTGAAGCTCCACACCAGCGCTGTGACATCAAGCACACCCGACAATCGCACGGCGCTGGGCATGATATAAACGGCGCTGCCCGGCACCAGCTGCTCAAGAAACCAGAGCCGCTGCTGCGCGAGTGACAGTGGTGCCGCGCCGCGCTCGGATCGGCGGGGAATAACCTCGGCGCGGGTTGCTTCGGCCAGCCGCTTTTTGCGCATCTGCTCAAGCAGCGCCCGCTTCTCCGGCGAGAGCGTTTCGATTCGTTTTTGGAGATGATCCATAGGCCTCTGTTGTGCTTCGCTACGGCTTAGAAATCAGCCAGCAATCTGGCGCGAACGTCCTCATCCGAAAGTTGATCCAGCTCATCCAGCATCCGCTCCAGATCGTCGGCGCTTTCCCGATCCGCCTGAAGCTGCTCGATCACAGCAGCCATGCCGGCGATCGTGGGGGTGTTGAACAGCATCGCGATCGGAATCTCGACATGAAAGCGGTTACGCGCGTGGATGATCAGCTGTGTTGCGAGCAGCGAGTGACCGCCCAGCGTGAAGAAATCGTCGTGGATGCCGATCTCCGTCACGCCAAAGATCTGCGCCCATAGCTGGGCCAGCTCTTCCTCGATCGGTGTGCGTGGCGCGACAAACGTTTCAGCGGCCTCAACGCCAAGTCCCTCAGGCACGGGCAGTGAGCGCCGGTCGATCTTGCCGTTCGGCGTGAGCGGCAAGCGATCCAGCACGACATACACGGTTGGAATCATGTACTCCGGCAGCCGTTGCGCAAGAAACTCGCGCAATGGAGAACCAAGAACCAAGAACCAAGAACCATCCCTCTCTTCGTCTTTGTTCCTTTGTTCTTTGTTCGCCCGGAGGGCACCCGGTTCTCCGTTCTCAACAACGTACGCTACCAGCCGCTGATTCGCCTGACCAGCCGCTACATGATCTTTGTGGACGATCACCGCTGCCTCACGTACCGATGGATGCTGAGTCAGCGCGGCTTCGATCTCGCCCAGCTCGATGCGGAAGCCGCGCAGCTTAATCTGCTGATCGCTGCGGCCCAGGACTTCGATCCGGCCATCCGGCAGATAGCGCGCTCGATCGCCAACTGCGTAGAGCCTGGCTCCAGGCCGGGTGCCCTCTAGGTGGGTAAACGGATGCGGAATCCACTTCTCTGCCGTGAGCGCAGGCTGCCCGAAATAGCCACGCGCCAGCCCATCACCGCCAATGTAGATGTCGCCGATCACGCCGACTGGAACCGGCTGGAGCCAGTGATCCAGAATGTAGATCTCGGTGTTGGCGATCGGTCGGCCCACCGTGATCGTCTCGTCGCGCCCGTCGATGCGGTCTACCGCCGACCAGATCGTGGTTTCGGTCGGGCCGTACATATTCCATAGCTCGACACCAAGCCCAAGCAGTTGCTTGGCAAGCTCCGGGGGTAGGGCCTCGCCGCCGCACAGCACCTTGAGCCGGTCATTGCCCTGCCAGCCAGCGGCAAGCAGCAGTCGCCAGGTTGCGGGCGTTGCCTGTATAACCGTTACCCGACTCGCAGTCAGGAGTGCAGCTAGCTGTGATCCATCACTGGTCACTGCTTTGGGGGCAAGGACCACGGTTGCTCCCGAGATCAGCGGCAGGTACAGCTCTAGTCCTGCAATATCGAATGAAAGCGTTGTGACGGCGAGCAGGCGGTCGTGGCAAGTCAAGCCTGGCTCGCGCTGCATGGAGGTCAGGCAGTTCACGAGAGCGCGATGGCTGATCTGCACCCCTTTGGGCGCGCCGGTCGAGCCCGACGTGTAGATGATGTAGCACAGATTGTCGGGATGTACCTTCGGCAGGCTATGTGGGAGGATCGCCGGCTGCCGAAGCTGATCGATCCGGCAAATTGACGCATGACCTCCAGTAGGCAGTCGCTCAACCGTGGACTCTTCCGCAATGATTACGGCGGCACGGGAATCGTCGAGCATAAACCGCAGGCGCTCCTGCGGATAGCTCGGATCGAGCGGAACATAGGCAGCGCCGGCTTTGAGGACGCCCAGCAGCGCGACGATCAGCTCTGGTGAGCGCTCAAGGCAAATCGCGACTCGCGTTTCGATCGTGACGCCGAGCGCTGCAAGATGCTGTGCCAGGGCATTCGCGCGCTGACTCAGCTCATGGTAGGTGAGCGCGGTTGGCCCGAACATCACGGCAACCGCGTCGGGTGTTCGCGCGGCCTGCTCCTCGATCAGCTGGTGGACGCAGCGGTCGTGCGCGTAGTCACGATGGGTATCGTTCCAGGTAACCAGCAGGCGGGATTGCTCCACCTCGGACAGCAGGGGATACGTCTCGTGCCGGGCTGTCGGCTGCGCCACCATCGCGTGGAGAGCGTTGGCGTAATAGCTGCCGATCGCCGTTAGTTGTTCGCGGCTGAGCACCTTGAGGTTGCCTACCAGATCGACCTGAATCTGGCCGGAGAAGGTGTTGAGATTCAGCTCGGCCAGCAGCGTGAAGTGCGTCTGCCCGAAGCCGCGCCCGCCGATCACTTCCAGGCTTTGGAGATCGCGTAGCTCCTCGAAGACATGGAAATGGGTGTAGTTGAAAACCGTCTCGAACCAGGGCTGACCCCGGCGCTCACGCTGAAGCTCGGCCAATGGATAGTGCCGGAAGGGAACGACCTTCAGCTCGGCGTCGAAGATCTGCCGGATCATATCGATCCAGGTGCCGGGTGCTAGGCGAACCCGGAGCGGAACCATGTTCAGATGCACGCCGATTGTTTTCTCGCCGTCATGCGCTTCGAGACGGCCATTGGTTTCGAGGCCGCTGATGATCTCATCCTGACCGGCAAGCAGGCTCATCACTTTCATGTGCGCGGCCAGCAAGACATGCTTGAGTGGCACCTGAGCTTTGCGTGCCAGATCCTTCAGTCCGTCCGATAGCCCGGCAGTGACCGGCACATCCAGCACGGCCACCTCCGCTTCGGGATTGTTGGTCTGCGGCCAGTGCGGCAGAGGTGTTACCACTGCGTCGGTGAGAGCTTCGCGCCAGAACTGCTGGGCCGCCTCGGAGGCGACGATGCGGCGCTCCTGGGCGACGAAATCGCGATATGTCACCAGTGGCGGCTCGCTTGAGCGCGGCCTCCCGTTGAGATGACCATCGTAGCGCAGCATCAGCTCGGTAAGCAGCGAGGCCGTGCTCCAGCCGTCGAAGATGGTGTCGTGGAAGCTCAGGATGAGGTCACACACATCGTCGTTGATGCGCTGGATATGAAACCGAATCAGGGGCGCAGTCTCCCAGACGAAGCGACGAGTCTTTTCTTCCTCGACCCAGGCCGCTTGAAAGCTGCGCTGCTCGTCCTCGGGCAAGCCGCGCAGATCTTCGACGAAGAAGGGCGCGGGAATAGTGGCGTGCACCAATTGCAGCGGCTCGGAGTAATCCGTCAGATTGAACGAGGTGCGTAGTACGGCGTGCCGATCGATCAACTCCTGCACAGCCTGGCGGAAGAGCTGCTCCTCAAAGCGAACCCTGATCCGATACATGAAAATATCGTGGTAGAGCGGCGTCTGCGGATCGAGCTGGCAGTGGAAAATAACACCTGCCTGCATGCGGGCTAACGGGTAGGCATCTTCGATGTCGGCGGGCAGACGCCGACGATCCTCATCAGACACGAGGCTGAATGGCGCTGTTTCCGGCACGGCGGTCTGGGCCGCCACGCTGAGCACGCCCGCCAGCTCTGCGATCGTTTGGTGCTGGAACAGCTGCTGGAGCGAGAAGTGCAGGTCCCTGGCCTCGGCCTGAGCACGCACCTGAATGCTGAGGATCGAGTCGCCGCCGAGCTCGAAGAAATTGTCATGGATGCCGACCTGCTCGATCCCCAGCACGCGCTGCCAGATGCCGGCCAGCTCCTGCTCAACTGTAGTGGCGGGAGCGACGAACGCGCTTTCCAGCAGTGGTCGCGATCCATCTATT
>DASWTW010000206.1:0-8739 GCA_036401895.1 Herpetosiphonaceae bacterium
CGCGCAGCGCGGCGCATCTGGGCACGGCAGATGAAGGAAGTCTTCGGCGCGAAGAGCCCGCGCTCGTGGTGGATGCGGTTTCACACCCAGACGGCGGGCGTATCGCTGACGGCGCAGCAGCCCGAGAACAACATCGTGCGCGTGGCGATTCAGGCACTGGCCGCCGTGCTGGGCGGCACGCAGTCGCTCCACACCGATGGCATGGACGAGGCGCTGGCGCTGCCCTCCGCGAAGGCCGTGACGATCGCGCTGCGCACACAGCAGATCATCGCCGAAGAGAGCGGCGTAACCAATACAGTCGATCCGCTGGGCGGCTCCTACTTCGTGGAGGCGCTGACCGACGAGATGGAGCGGCAGTGCCTCGAATACTTCCGCCAGATCGAGGAGCAGGGCGGCATGGAGGCCGCGCTCGAAAAAGGCTGGATTCAGCGCGAGATCTCGGATGCGTCGTATCGATTCCAGCGCGAGGTCGACGATAACCAGCGCGGCATCGTCGGCGTGAACAAGTACAGCGTTCACGAGCCGCTTGAGATCCCGATCTTGCAGATGGACCCCGAGGGCGAGCAGCGGCACCTGGATCGGCTGAACCGCGTGCGGCGTGAGCGCGATCAGGAGCGCGTCAAGGAGACGCTGGAGGCGCTGCGGGTCGCGGCTCAGGGCGACCAGAACTTGATGTATCCGGTGCTCGACTGTGTGCGCGCCTACGCCACGATGGGCGAGATCTGCGATGTGCTGCGCGAGGTCTTCGGCATCTACCGCGAAGTGCTGGTCGTGTAGCGTAGTAAGAACCTAGAACCCAGAACCTAGAACCATCTGGAACAACCCCTAAGTTCTAAGTTCTTGGTTCTAGGTTCTCTTGTGTTTTCATGCGTCGACAAAGTCAGGGCTGTATGCTAGGATACCAGGCGTTGCGCCGACGAAGCGGTCGGCGGAGTGAGCGAGGAAATCGCAATGATGCGAAGTGCTGATCGATTACCACTGGCTACACTGCCGCAGCGCGTCTCGATCCGTGAGGTCGGGCCACGCGATGGGCTGCAAAACGAAGATGTGCTGTTGACGACGGAGCAGAAGATCGCCCTGATCAACTGCTTGTCGGACTCCGGCCTGCAATATATTGAAGTCGGCTCGTTCGTGCATCCCCGAGCCGTGCCGCAGATGGCCGATACCGCCGAGGTTTTCGCGCGGATCGAGCGTCATCCCAACATCGTCTACAGCGCGATCGCGCCGAATGTTCGTGGAGCGCAGCGCGCGATCGAGGCCAACGCCGACGCGATCCAGGTTTTTCTGAGCGCCTCCGAAAGCCATAACCAGAGCAACGTCAATATGAGCATCGCTCAGTCGCTGGCGCAGGCTGCCGAGATTGCGCAGCTTGTGCGCGGCGCCGGCAAAATGTTTGACGCCGTGCTGTCGGTGGTTTTCGGCTGTCCCTTTGAGGGTGAGGTGCCGATCGCGCGCGTGCTCGATCTGGCCGAGCAGCTGGTCGCGATGGGCGCGCAGCAGATCACGCTGGGCGATACGACCGGCATGGCGCACCCACGGCTGGTGCAGGAGGTCTGCCTGGCCTTTGCCGAGCGCCTGCCCGACGTGCCGATCCGGCTGCATCCGCACAGCGCGCGCGGCGCCGGTCTGGCGAATGTCCTGGCAGCATTGCAAATGGGAGTGGATCGCTTCGACGCCAGCATCGGCGGCATCGGCGGCTGTCCCTTCGCGCCGGGAGCGCCCGGCAACGTGTGTACCGAGGACATGGTGCATATGTTCCACGAGATGGGCGTCGCGACCGGCGTCAAGCTGCCGAATGTGATCGCCTGTGCGCGCAGCCTGGAGCAGCTGCTGGGTCACGAGGTGCCCGGCCAGACGATCAAGGCCGGCATCTGCGGGCATCTTGGGGAGAGCGGAGAACCGAGAACGAACGGAGAACCTAGAACCCAGAACCCAGAACCTAGGGTTGATTCTGGGGAGCTGGTTGGTTCAGTTGCCAGCGATTCTTAGATTCAAGATTAGGAATTTGGGTTCAGGGCCTCATCTGCCAGCCCCTTTTCTCTCTGCGGAAGGAGAGGGGGAAATGGTGAAGCCTTGATATTCGTTCCTTTGTTCCGGGTGCCCTCTGGGCGTCTTTGTTCTTTGTTTGTTCCCTTGTTTCTTTGTTCCCTTGTTCGTCCTTTTGGTTCTAAGTTCTAGGTTCTAGGTTCTTAAAACTATGCCAATCATCCAATCGCACATCGATACACGCGGCGAAGAGTTTAAGCGCAACGCCGAGCATAACGAGGGCCTGGCGCGTGAGCTGCGTGAGCGGCTGGCGGAGGCGCGCGAGGGCGGCAAGGCCGAGGCCCGCGCCAAGCACGAGTCGCGGGGCAAGCTCTTTGTTCGTGAGCGCATCGAGCGGCTGATCGATCCCGAAACCGCGTTTCTGGAACTGTCGCCGCTGGCTGCTGACGACGTGTACGAGGACGACGTTCCGGCCGCCGGCATCGTGACGGGCGTTGGCCGTGTCGCGGGCCAGGAGGTCATGATCGTCGCCAACGACGCGACCGTCAAGGGCGGCACCTACTATCCGCTGACCGTCAAGAAGCATCTGCGGGCGCAGGAGATCGCGCAGCAGAACTTTCTGCCCTGCGTCTACCTCGTGGATAGCGGCGGCGCGTTCCTGCCCATGCAGGCCGACGTCTTCCCGGACCGCGAGCACTTTGGGCGGATCTTCTACAACCAGGCGCAGATGTCGGCGCTCAAGATTCCTCAGATCGCGGCGGTGATGGGCTCGTGTACCGCCGGCGGCGCGTACGTTCCCGCCATGAGCGACGAGGTTGTGATCGTCAAGGGCAACGGCACGATCTTTCTGGGCGGGCCGCCGCTGGTCAAAGCCGCGACCGGCGAGGAAGTGACGGCCGAGGAGCTTGGCGGCGCAGATGTTCACACACGGCTGTCGGGCGTGGCCGATTACTTCGCCGAGAACGACGAGCACGCGCTGGCGCTGGTGCGGCAGATCGTCTCGAATCTCAATCGTCGCAAGCCGCAGCCGTGGACGCTCTCCACGCCCGAGGAGCCGCGCTACGATCCGCGCGAGCTGTACGGCATTCTGCCCGCCGATACGCGCAAGCAGTACGACGTGCGCGAGGTGATCGCCCGCATCGTTGACGGCTCGCGGCTGGACGAGTTCAAAGCGCGCTACGGCACGACGCTGGTCTGCGGCTTTGCGCACATCATGGGCATGCCGATCGGCATTCTGGCCAACAACGGTATTCTCTTCTCCGAGAGCGCGCTCAAGGGCACACACTTTATCGAGCTGTGCGCCAGCCGGGGCATTCCGCTGCTCTTTCTGCAAAACATCACCGGCTTTATGGTCGGCAAGGAGTACGAGAACGGCGGTATTGCCAAGGACGGCGCCAAGCTGGTGATGGCGGTCTCCAACGCGCAGGTGCCCAAGTTCACGGTGATGATCGGCGGCTCGTTTGGCGCGGGCAACTACGGCATGGCCGGCCGCGCGTTCAGCCCGCGTCTGCTGTGGATGTGGCCCAACAGCCGGATCTCGGTGATGGGCGGCGCCCAGGCGGCCAATGTGCTGCTTACGGTTCGTCGCGACGGGCTGCGCGCCAGAGGCAAGGACATGACGCCCGAGGAGCAGCAGCAGTTTATGCAGCCGATCCTCGACAAGTACGAGGCTGAGGGCAATCCGTACTACTCCACGGCGCGGCTGTGGGACGACGGCATTCTCGATCCGGTCGATACACGCATGGCGCTGGCGCTGGGCCTGTCGATGGCGGCCAACGCGCCGAGCGAGCCGACGCAGTACGGCGTGTTCCGCATGTAGCCGAGGCAGATCGGAGGTTGAGCGATGCAGGTTGTAGTAGAAACTGAGCGGCTGATCCTGCGCACACATTCGATGGCGGATCTTGACGCGCTGCACACGCTGACCAGCCATCCCGATGTGTGGCAGTTCGATCCGGGCCGTCAGCGCACCATTGAGGAGTCGCGGGCGCTGCTGGTCTGGCGCATGATGGAGTACGAGCGGCGCGGGATCGGGCGGCTGGCGGTGGTGCTCAAAGCCACGGGCCAGCTGATCGGCTACTGTGGGCTACAGCTCTGCCTGCTCGAAGACTGCTACGAACTGAACACGCCCGAGATCGAGTTTTTCTATGGGCTGTCGCGCAACCACTGGGGCCAGGGCATCATCACCGAGGCCGGCCAGGCGCTGATCCGCTACGGCTTCGAGGAGCACAAGCTCAAGCGGATCATGTCCAGCGCGGACAGCGGCAACCAGCGCTCGATCAACGTGATGCGCCGCGTCGGCATGCGCGTCGAGATCTGTCCCTGCGATCCGGCCTGGGTCATCGGCTGGATCGATAATCCGAGACAATGATGTACACCTATCTTTCTTTGACACACGACGGCCCGGTCGCGACGGTTACGCTGAGCCGGCCCGAAATCCATAACGCCTTCGATCCGCAGATGATCGCCGAGCTGCACGGCTGTTTCGAGCAGCTGGCCGGCGACAACAGCGTGCGCGTCGTGGTGCTGACTGGCGCAGGCCAGTCGTTTTGCGCGGGCGCCGATCTGAGCTGGATGCGCGCCACGCTGGATTACACGCGGCCCGACAATATATCCGATGCCGCGCGCATGGCCGCGATGTACGAGACGATCAACACGCTGCCCAAGCCGGTGATCGGACGGATCAACGGTGCGGCGGTCGGCGGCGGCGTGGGGCTGGTCGCCTGCTGCGACATCGCGATCGCCGTCGAGGGCGCGAAGTTCGGCTTCAGCGAGGTCAAGCTCGGCATCGTGCCCGGCGTGATCGCGCGCTACGTGGTGCCCAAGATCGGCGCGAGCCATGCGCGGGCGCTGTTTGTCTCGGGGCGGCGCTTCGACGCGGTTCACGCCCAGCGGATCGGCCTGATCCATGAGTTGGTGCCCGCCGAGCAGCTCGACGCGACTGTGCAAAAAACCGTCGCGGATCTGCTGACCAGCGGCCCGGAGGCGATCGGACGCGCCAAGCAGCTGGTGCATGCGGTCGCCACGCTGCCCTACGAGGAGATGCTGCGCGCCACCGTCGAGGCGATCGCCAACGCTCGCATCAGCGCAGAGGGTCAGGAAGGGCTGCGCGCGTTCTTGGAAAAGCGCAAGCCAAGCTGGATCGAGCAGGATACGTCGAAGTAATGCGCTGCAAGGCCGGGGGTTTGGGGGCGTCCTCCAAGCAATCTCCGATCTCTGACAAAGGTTGTTTGAGTCTGCATCTATGCCATATTTCAATAAAATTCTGATCGCTAACCGCGGCGAGATTGCCGTTCGTCTGATTCGTGGATGCCAGGAGCTGGGCATTCGCACCGTCGCGGTCTACTCCGAGGCCGATCGCCAGGCGCTGCATGTGCGGCTAGCCGACGAGGCCTATCTGCTCGGTCCCGCGCCTGCCGCCGAGAGCTACCTGCGCGCCGACAAGATCGCCGCCGTCGCCACGGAGTGCGGCGCTGAGGCAGTTCATCCCGGCTACGGCTTTTTGTCGGAGCGGGCGCATTTCGCGCAGGCTTGCGCCGAGGCCGGAGTCGTCTTTATCGGCCCGCCGGTCGAGGCGATCGAGCGCATGGGCTCAAAGATCGAGTCCAAGCGGCTGGCGATCGCGCATGATGTGCCGGTGGTTCCCGGCTACGACGGCGCAGATCAGTCGAGCGCGACACTTCAGGCCGAGGCCGAGCGGATCGGCTATCCGCTGCTGATCAAGGCCAGCGCGGGCGGCGGCGGCAAAGGTATGCGCTCGGTACACGAGTCGGCGGAGTTTGTCGCGGCGCTGGAAGGCGCCAAGCGTGAGGCCAAGGCGGCTTTCGGCGACGACGCGGTGCTGCTCGAAAAGCTGATTCTCCGGCCGCGTCACGTCGAGATCCAGGTGCTGGCCGACGCGCACGGCAACACGATCTATCTCGGCGAGCGCGAGTGTTCGATCCAGCGGCGGCACCAGAAGATCGTCGAGGAAAGCCCTTCGGTGGCGCTCACGCCCGAGCTGCGGGCGCGCATGGGCGCGGCGGCGGTGCGTGTGGCCGAGGCGGTCGGCTACCGCAACGCGGGCACTGTCGAGTTTATGCTCGACGAAGACGGACAGTTTTATTTTCTGGAGATGAACACGCGGCTTCAGGTCGAGCATCCGGTCACGGAGCTGGTAACAGGGCTGGATCTCGTGCATCTTCAGCTGGCAGTCGCCGCCGGAGAGCCGCTGCCGCTTACGCAGAGCGATGTTTCGCTGCGCGGTCATGCGATCGAGGTGCGCATCTACGCCGAAGATCCGGTCACGATGTTGCCCTCGGTGGGTCGCGTTGCGCTGTTTGCCACGCCGGAAGGCCCCGGTATTCGCAACGATGCCGGCCTGGAAACGGGCGACGAGGTCAGCGTTAACTACGATCCGATGCTGGCCAAGCTGATCGTGAGCGCGCCCACACGTGCCGCCGCAATCCGGCGCCTGGGCCGCGCCCTGGACGAGTACGCGGTGCTGGGCATTACGTCCAATATTCCGCTGCTCCAGGCGATCGCCGAGCATCCCGCCTTTGCTGAGGGCGCGACGACCACCGATTTCTTGCAGACGCACGCGGTCGGCGAGGCGCTGCGACAGCCCGAGGCGCTGCCCCAGGAAGTGCTGTACGCGGCGGCTGTCGGCGAGCTGCTCCATCGCTCAGGCGCGGCAAGCGATCCCTGGTTGGCTGTGTGGCGAGCGGGCGGCGCGGACCGGCGACTGGTCTATCGCTTCGGCGAGCAGCAGCATGTGGTGCTGGCAGCGCAGGACGATGATCGGACGTGGCGGCTGGCTGTGGACGGGATGGCGCGCGAAGTAACAGTTGTCGCGGCGCGCGATCATGCGCTCACGCTGGCCTTCGACAACACGCAGGCGCGGCTACATGTCGCGTCCGTGGACGACGCGGTGCTGGTCGGCTGGCGCGGCAGAAGCTACCGGCTGCAAAAGGTTCAGGCGCTGAGCGTCGACGCGCTGAGCAACATCCAGTCGGGTGTGGCCGGGCATACCAGTCTTGAGGCGCCGATGCCGGGCACGATCATCAAGGTGCTGGTCAAGGCCGGCGATCACGTCACGGCCAATCAGCCGCTGCTTGTCATGGAAGCGATGAAGATGGAGCACACGATCGTCGCGCCGTATGCGGGCGTGGTGGGCGAGGTGCCGTTTGCCGCCGGGCAGCTGGTGAGCGGCGGCGCGACTCTGATCGAGCTGGACGCCGAAGAAGCGTAGCTCACAACCACGTCATTTCTTGATCTAAAGACCAGCGAGGCGTCGTTATGATGCCTCGCTGATTCATTGCCGCAGTTCGATGCGCCGGCCTAGTTCTGCAACTGCGAGCGCCGCACGGTACGCGACGTGACGGTCACACCAGGGCCATTGATGCTTGAGCTCTTCTGCGGATTCTTGATGATCTGGAACGTGACGCTTGGATCGGCCTGTGTCAGGTCGAAATTGAGAATGGCAAAGCCATACTCTTCCTGCTCGCCGGCCACCCCGATGCCGGAGGATGTTACTTCCCACAGCGGATAGCCGCTCGACAGCGTCCGCTGCGTGAGCTGGCTGCGATGGATGTCGCCGGTGATGAACAGGACGCCTTTGATATTGTTGTTGACGATGAAGTTGAAGAGCTGCTGTCGCTGGGCTCCCCAGCACTCACTGTTCAGCGTCGAGCCGTTCGCGATCACTTTAAACGTTGCCCGCGATGCCAGCAGCTGGCTCTTCAGCCACTCGAACTGCGGATTGCCGTACATGTTCGGCGAGTAGCCGGGAGGCATGTTCTGCGGGCAGTCGCGGCCCCAGCGATCATCCATCATAAAGAAGTCTACGCCGCCGGTACCGTTAGAGGCGCCCCAGTTGAACGTGTGGTAGATTCCATCGCCGGCAAACGGAGGATGCGCCCATAGATCGTCGAAGGCTGCCCGCGCAATGTCTTTTTGGGCGAAGGTTGTGTCTTCGTCATTCGGCCCGTAGTCGTGATCGTCCCAGATAGAGTAGGTCGGGAAGCGCCGGTAGACTGAGGCAAACTCCGGCACCTGGCGCTGCTGCATATATTTGAACCAGTAGTGCTCCTTGGTCGGCGGATTCTGCGTGGTGTACATGTTGTCGCCCAGCAGTACATGCAGGTTGGGCTGTCCGTTGTCTAGCTGCTCACGCATGATGCTGAACGAAGGCTGGCTGGGCTGCTTCTCGCCATTCATGCAGGAAGACACGCCGACTTTGAAGCGTGCCGGCGCATCCGGCTCAGTCATAAACGCGCTGCCGCCGCGCTCGCCTGTCAGGCCGGAAGCAAAGATCCGATAGTCGTACAGGGTCGCCGGCGCCAATCCTCCAAGCTCCGCCTTCCACGAGCGATAACCGCCGCCCGTTCCGCTCTTGGTCATCTCGACCGATGACAGCCAGCATGTGCCGCAGGCGCTGGCTAGTCTGACCCGCACTGTCAGCGTTTCGCTCGCATCGTCGCCAAAGGTTGCGTTTGTTCCCGCCCAGATGCTGGCGCCGGTTTTCCAGGTGCGACCGACCATCGGGCTGGTTTGCAGCGGCGTCTCGACGGCGCGCGCTGTCTCGCCTGGAGCAAGCATCGCTCCGAGGGCCAGCAGAACGAAGAGCACGGTAAGAACGCGAGTCTTCCGCATGGTTATACCTCCTTAGATGATTACGAAAACCTCCGGTTGACATGGAGGTTTCTTCATCCGAGGTGTACTTTATACGGAGACGCTAAATACCTCCTGAATAAAGAAGGTGTTTATCTGTAAAAA
>DASWTW010000207.1:0-25011 GCA_036401895.1 Herpetosiphonaceae bacterium
TTGGGTGTGATCTTGAGCCCACGCTGCTGCGCCTGCGCGATCATTTGCAGGCTGAGGATCGAGTCGCCGCCGAGCGCAAAGAAGTTGTTATGGACGCCAATCTGCTCGATCTGGAGGATCTGCGCCCAGATCTCGGCCAGCGTTTGCTCGACCGGCGTGCGCGGCAGCACCAGCTCAACCTCTTGTTCGGTTGTGAGCACAGGCGCGGGCAGGGCTTTGCGATCGACCTTGCCGTTCGTGTTGAGCGGCAGCGCGTCCAGCTGCACAAAGATCGACGGCACCAAGTAGTCGGGCAGGCGCTCTTTGAGGAAAGCCCGCAGTGAAGCGGCCAGGCCCTCACCTCGATCTGTGAGCAGGCCCTCACCCCCCAGCCCCTGCCCCGAACCTCGGCTGGCTTCAGCCTCGGTTGCGACAGGAGAGGGGAGATTTTCAGTACTGTGTTCTTTGTTCTCTGTTCTTTGTTTGTCCTTAGGTTCTTGGTTCTTGGTTCTTGGTTCTTCGACCATGTACGCTACCAGCCGCTGGTGCCCGCCTGCATCGGCGTGGGCGACCACGACGCACTCGCTGATTTGCGGATGCGTCGCCAGCACAGCCTCGATCTCACCCAGCTCGATGCGGAAGCCGCGAATCTTGACTTGATCGTCGGTGCGGCCCAAAAACTCGATCGTGCCGTCCGCTCGATAGCGCGCCAGGTCGCCCGTGCGGTACAGGCGTGAGCCCGGATTCTGGCTGAATGGATCGGGAACGAAGCGGTCGGCGGTCAGCACGGGTCGCCGGTTGTAGCCGCGCGCCAATGCCACACCACCGGCGTACAGCTCGCCCACAGCGCCGAGCGGCACCGGCTGCATACGACGATCCAGTAGATAGATCTGTGTGCCGGCGATCGGGCGGCCGATGGGTGGCAGCGCGGCCCAGGTAGCGGGCGAGCCGCTGAGGGTGTAGTGTGTCACCACATGCGTCTCCGATGGGCCGTACTGGTTATGCAGCACACACTCCGGCAGTCGCTCGAAGAATGCGGCGATCGCGGGCGAGATCTGTAGCTGCTCGCCGGCGGTCATGATCTCGCGCAGGCTGTCGGGGAGCAGCTCCAGCGTGATCGCGGCCTCGGCCAGCTGTTGCAGCGCCACAAAGGGCAGGAACAGCCGCTCGATCTGCTGATCGCGCAGCATTACCAGCAGCGCAGCCGGATCGTGACGCTGCTCCTCGGAGATCAACACCAGCGTGCCGCCGCTGCTCAAGGTAGTAAAGATTTCCTGACACGACACGTCGAAGCTGATCGGGGCGAACTGGAGCGTGCGTGCCGGCTCGCGCAACATGGTGTGCTGCGTTTGCCACGACATCAGGTTGGCTAGCGCTCGGTGCGACATCGCCACGCCCTTGGGCTGGCCGGTCGAGCCCGAGGTGTAGATCAGGTAGGCCAGATTGTCAGGCGTGACGGCGATGACCGGATTGCCGGGCTGGTGCTGAGCCAGCTGTTCGCGCTCGGCATCCAGGCAGATGGTGTGCGGCGGCAGCGCTAAAAATCGCGTGAGCAATGCCTGCTCAGTCACCAGGATCGTCGCGCCGGCATCGGCCAGCATGAGCTGAAGGCGCTCGGTGGGATAGTTCGGATCGAGTGGCAGATACGCACCGCCTGCCTTAAGAATGCCCATCACCCCGACGATCAGGTCCGCCGAACGATCGAGGCACAGGCCGACCGGCATTTCGGGCGTGACGCCAGGAGCTCGGAGCGCATGCGCCAGCTGGTTCGCGCGCTGATTCAGCTCGGCGTAGCTCAGCTTCGTCGTGCCGTCGAGCAGCGCCACCGCATCGGGTGTGCGCGCGACCTGCGCTTCAAACATCTCATGCAGACAGATCGATGGTGCTTGCGGCGCCTGCGTATCCGCCATGTTCCAATCGACCAGCATCCGCCGCTGCTCGGCCTCCGGGATCAGCGGGATCAGCAGCGCCTGGCGCTCGGGCTGCGCGACAATGCCCGCCAGCAAAAGCTGGAACTGATCGATCAGGCGCCCGATCGTACCGGCGTCGAAGAGATCGGTCGCGTACTCCAGCGTGCCGTAGAGCGTGTCCGGCCCCTCACGCAGCGAGAGCCAAAGATCGAACTTGGCGGTGGCGCTGTCGGTGGGCAGGCTGTGCAGCGTGAGATCCGGCAGCTCGATCGTGCGCATGGGCATGTTCTGCAATGCGAACAAGATCTGAAACAGCGGATTGCGGCTCATGTCGCGCTCCGGCTGCACCTGGTCCACGATCAGCTCAAAGGGCAGATCTTGATGCGCGTAGGCGTCGAGCGCCCTTTCCTGCACCCGCTTGAGCAGCGTCCGAACGCTCGGGCTGTCGCTGAGATCGGTGCGCAAGACCAGCGTGTTGACGAAGAAGCCAATCAGGTTCTCGGTCTCGGCGCGTGTTCGGCCTGCAATCGGCGTGCCCACGACGATGTCTTCCTGACCGCTGTAGCGCGCCAGCAGGATCTTGAAGGCGGCCAGCAGCGTCATAAACAGCGTCACGCCCTCGCGGCGGCTCAGCGCGCGCAGCTCCTCGGTCAATGCAGCGGGCACCTCAAAGCGCAGCGCGGCTCCTTTGAAGGATTGCACTGGCGGACGTAGCCGATCGCTGGGTAGATCGAGCGTCGGTAGGTTGGCTAGCTGGCGCTTCCAGTAGCTCATCTGCTGCTCGAAGACGCCGCCGGCCGCTCCCGGCGTCAACCACTGCCGCTGCCAGAGCGCGTAGTCGGCATACTGGATCGGCAGTGGTGGGAGCAGATCCGTCAGCGGATCGCCGGATGTGAGCGCCCCGTAGCAGGCGGCTAGCTCCTGCACCAGAATGCCCATCGACCAGCCGTCGCTGACGATGTGATGTAGCGTGAGCAGCAGCACATGCTCAGCCGGATCGGCCTGAAGCAGCGTCGCGCGGAGCAGCGGGCCGTGCTGGAGATCGAAGGGCTGCTGGGCCTCGACTGCCGTCAGCCGCTGGATTTCGGCCCGGCGATCCGGCTCGGCAAGCCGGCGCAGATCGACGATGCTGATCCTGAGCGCAAGATCCGGCACGATCACCTGCACGGCGCGCCCATCCGCCGCGGTCGTTTCCTGGACGAAGGTTGTGCGCAAGCTTTCGTGTCGTCGCACAATCTGGTTGAGCGCCTGCTCCAAGATGCCCGCGTCGATTCGTCCGGTCAGGTGGATCGCGGTGGGAATGTTGTAGAACGGGTTGTTCGGCTCCAGCTGATCCAGAAACCACAGGCGCTGCTGGGCAAACGACAGCGGCAGATCGCCACTGCGCGGCGCTGGCAGGAGCGGCGGAATGACGAGGCCCTGTGCGCTCTGGCGCGCCGTCTCGATCCGCCGCGCAAGCTCCGCGATGGTCGGCGCCTCAAAGACGCTGCGCAGCGGCAGCTCAACCTGGAACGTCTCGCGAACGCGTGAGATAACCTGCGTGACCAGCAGCGAATGCCCGCCCAGCTCAAAGAACTGATCGTACACGCCGATCGGCGCGCGGCCCAGGACGCGCTCCCAGATGCCGGCTAGCAGCTCCTCGGTCGGGGTGCGCGGTGCGACAAACGCCGGGCCTGACTCGGCGAGCTGCGTCCCATAGGCGGTCGGCTCCGGCAGCGCGCCGCGATCGAGCTTGCCGCTGGGCGTGCGCGGCAGCGCGTCGAGGAACACGAAGGCCGCCGGGATCATGTAGCTTGGGAGCAGCGCGCCGAGATGCTGACGCAACTCGGCAGAACCTAGAACTAAGAACCTAGAACCGGGTTCGGCCGAATCCTCTAGGTTCTTGGTTCTAGGTTCTAGGTTCTCTACTATGTACGCCACCAGCGCCTGATCCGCGCTCGGCGTGTCGTGCCGCACCATTACGACAGCCGCTTGAACCGCCGGATGGCTGGCCAGCGCCGCTTCGATCTCGCCGAGCTCGATGCGGAAGCCGCGCAGCTTGATCTGGTGGTCGCGCCGGCCCAGGAAGTCGATTGTGCCATCCGGTCGATAGCGCGCCTGGTCGCCGGTGCGGTAGAGCCGCGAACCAGCAGCGCCGCCGAATGGATCGGGGATGAAGCGCTCAGCCGTCAGCGCGGGCCGCTGCAAGTAGCCGCGCGCCAGGCCGGCACCGCTGAGATACAGCTCGCCGGTCACGCCGACCGGCACCGGCTGAAGCGTGGCATCCAGAATGTATGCCTGCGTGTTCGAGATCGGCCGGCCAATCGAGGGCGCGCGCTCGTCGTCAGGCGCGATCTCGGTAAACGTCGAGTAGGTTGTGTCTTCCGATGGGCCGTACAGATTGAAGACGTGCCGGGCTGCGGTCTGCCGGTAGATGCCCTGTACCAGCGCTCGCGACAGCGGCTCGCCGGCCAGGTTTACCGTGGAGACCGTGTGCGGCACGCCGCCGATACGTACCAGCTCAGCCATCGCCGAGGGCACTGTGTTGATCAGCGTCACGCTAGCGGCAGCAGGTAAGCTTGGCAATTGCAGCACGTTCTCGGCCAGAATCACGCTGCCGCCGACGCTCAACGGCAGAAAGATCTCGAAGACCGACAGATCGAAGCAGACCGAGGTTGCCGCCAGCACGCCGGCCAGCTGCTCGGCGCTGAAGACGTGGCGCGCCCAGTCGAGCAGCGCGACCGTGCTGCGGTGCTGGATCGCCACGCCTTTGGGTGTTCCGGTCGAGCCCGAGGTGTAGATCACATACGCCAGGTGCTCGGGTGTGATTGCGCTGGCCGGGTTGCTTGCCGGGAGTCGGGCGATCGTGTGCCAGTCGGCGTCGAGGTAGATCGTGTGCGCGGTATGCGCCGGCAGTCGCTCGATCAGCGATTGCTGTGTGAGCAGAATCGCGACCTCGGAGTCGGCCAGCATGAACGCCAGCCGGTCGGCAGGATAGGCCGGATCGAGCGGCACGTAGGCAGCGCCGGCTTTGAGCACGGCCAGCAGCGCCACGATCAGATCCGCCGAACGATGGAGGCACACGCCGACCCGCGTCTCAGCCCGATTCTGGGTGCCAATGCCGAGATCCTGGAGCCGGTGCGCCAGCTGGTTCGCGCGCTGATTCAGCTCCCCGTAGCTCAGGCTACGCTCCCCATCGACAAGCGCGACGGCATCCGGCGTGCGCGCTGCCTGCGCCTCAAAAAGCGAGTGGATGCAGAGCGTCTCGGGGTAAGCCGCTGCGGTGGCGTTCCAGGCCGCGAGCTGCTCCTGCTCGGCGCCGGTCAGTAGCGGCACACTGGCGATCGGCTGTGTGGGATTGGCCGTCAGCTGCTCCAGCAATCTGGTGTAATGCCAGACCAGCCGCTCGATCGTGGTGGGCGCGAAAAGATCGGTGTTGTACTCGACTACGCCGGACAATCCGGCCTCGGTCTCCATCAGCGCAAAGGTCATGTCCAGCATCGATGTGCCGCTGTCGACTTCCAGCAGCTCAACGCTCAGCTCCGGCAGCTCGATCACCGGCGTCGGGATATTCTGGAACATGAACAGCACCTGGAAGAGCGGATTGTAGCGCAGATCGCGTCTGGGCTGCACCGCCTCCACGACCTGATCGAACGGCAGCGCCTGATGCGCAAAGGCGCCCAGCGTCATCTCGCGTACTCGCTGCAACAGCGCCGCGAAGGTCGGGTTGTCGTGCAGCTGGATACGCAGCGCCAGCGTGTTGAGGAACAGACCGATCAGCCCTTCAGTTTCGGCGCGCGTGCGATTGGCGCTGGGTGTGCCTACGAGGATGTCGCTCTGGCCACTGTAGCGCGCCAGCAGGATCTGGAAGGTCGCCAGGTAGACCATGAAGGGCGTGACGCTCGACTTGTGGCTCAGGTCGTGGGCGGTAGCGGTAAGCTCCAGTGGCAAAAGAAACGTATGGATCGCGCCCGCGTAGGTCGCAACCTCCGGGCGTGGATAGTCGGTCGGCAGGTCCAGAGTCGGTGGGGCGCCTGCTAGCTGCTGCTGCCAGTAGGCCAGCATCTTCTCGCGCGCCTCATGCTGAATCCAGCCGCGCTGCCAGAGCGCATAGTCGGCGTACTGGATCGGTAGCTCGGGCAGGCGGCTGTCGGGCTGGCTCCGGCTAAAGCTCAGGTAGAGCGTTGCCAGCTCACGCGCCAGCACACGCCACGACCAGCCGTCGCCGATCAGGTGGTGAATCGCCAGCAGCAGCACGTGCTCGGTTGGGCCAAGCTGAAGCACCGTCGCGCGCAGCAGCGGCCCACGCTGGAGATCGAAGGGCGAGCCGGCATCTTCAGCCGCCAGCCGGGCAGCCGCCGCCTCGCGCTCGTCGGGCGCTAGCTGCTGAAGATCGTGCAGCACAAGAGCGATTGGCTGATGCGGCGCGATCACTTGCAGCGGCTGGCCGTCGAGCATGACAAATGTTGTGCGCAGCGTTTCGTGACGCTGGACCAGCGCATCGAGCGCTTGTTGCAGCGCGTCGAGGTTGATCGGACCGTGAAGGCGCAGCGGCATGGACATGGTATAGGCCGCGCTCTCGGGCGCAAGCTGCGCGATGAACCATAGTCCCTGCTGGGCCAGCGAGAGCGGCAGCGCGCCTGCGCGAGGTGCCGGCTGGATCGGTGCGTCGGGCGGCGTGCTGCTTGAGCGTAAGTTTGTTACCTGCGCGACAATCTCGACCAGCGTCGGCGCTTCAAAGAGCGCGCGCAGCGGCAGCTCAACCTGGAACGTCGCGCGAATCCGGGCGATCAGCTGAGTTGCCAGCAGCGAATGCCCGCCCAGTGCGAAGAAGCTGTCGTCGCGGCTGATCTGCTGCACGCCCAGGATCTGCCGCCACAGATCCGCCATCAGCTCTTCTTCCGGCGTGCGCGGCGCGATCACCACGCGCTCGGCAGCTGCCGGCTCAGGCGCGGGCAGCGCGCTGCGATCGATCTTGCCGTTGGCCGTCAGCGGCAGCGCGTCCAGGATTACGAAGGCGGCCGGGACCATATACTCGGGCAATCGTTGCGCTAGGAAGGAGCGCAGGCCCTCAGGTGTGGCCCTCACCCCCGGCCCCTGCCCCGAACCTCGGCTGGCTTCAGCCTCGGTTGCGACAGGAGAGGGGAGATCTGCGGTACTTTGTTCGTTTGTTCCGTTGTTCTTTTGTTCCCCGTTAGGTTCTTGGTTCTTGGTTCTAGGTTCTTCCGTTACGTACGCCACCAGCTGTTTGTCTCCACCCTGCTCCTCCCTCGCCACCACCACACACGCGCTGACCTGTGGATGCTGGTTAAGCGCGGCCTCGATCTCGCCCAGCTCGATGCGGAAGCCGCGCAGCTTCACCTGGTGATCGATCCGGCCCAGGAAGTCCAGCGTGCCGTCCGGGAGGCTGCGCACTGAGTCGCCGGTGCGGTACAGGCGCGAGCCTGGAGTCGGACTGAACGGATCGGGGATGAAGCGCTCGGCGGTCAGATCCGGCCGGCCGAGATAGCCGCGCGTGACCGTCGCGCCGCCGATGTACAGCTCGCCGGGAACCCAGGCCGGCACCGGCTGAAGCTGCGTATCGAGGACATGGGCCTGCGCGGATGCCAGCGGCCGGCCGATCGGCAGGGTTGCGCTGTCCGGCAGCTGTGCAGGATCGACGGGAAACGTGAGCACGCCGACGGTCGTCTCGGTGGGGCCGTAGTGGTTGAGAATGCGCGCTCCCTCGGGCATCAGCTCCTGAAGCTGGCGAACCCAGGCCCAGCTCGCCGCCTCACCGCCGAGGATCAGGCGCTGGCGCGGCAGCAGCCGTGCCGGATCGGAGCCGCTGAGCAAGGCTCGCAGATGCGACGGCACGATCTTGAGGCAGTCGATCGGATGGCGGGCGAGATACTCCGCCAGTGCGGCAGCGTCGGCGGCGCGCGACGGGCTGATCAAATGCAGGCAGCCGCCGGTCGTCAGCGCCGGGAAGATCGCTGTGTTGCCGAGGTCGGCGGCGGTGGTCGAGATCAGCGCGAAGTGCGCCGGGCCGGGCAGATCCAGCCGCAGCAAAATCGCGTCGAGGTAGGCGCTGAGCTGCCGGTGCTCGACGGCAACACCCTTGGGCCGTCCGGTCGAGCCCGAGGTGAACAGCACATACGCCAGATTCGCCTCGTCGGTCGTGGAGGTCGGCGGCGTTGAAGCGGTCTCGGCGATCATGGCCCAATCGCGATCCAGGCAGAGCGTCGTTATGACGGAGGCTGGCAGATTCGCGAGCAGTGATTGTCGCGTCAAAATCGCGCGTGGCTGGATGTCTTCCAGCATCAGCTGGAGCCGCTCGGCGGGCAGCGCGGGATCGAGCGGGACGTACGCGCCGCCGGCTTTGAGCACGCCCAGCAGCCCGACGATGAAATGCAGGGATCGATCGAGGCACAGCGCCACGCAGGTATCAGGCCCGACGCCCAGCGCCTGGAGGTGGCACGCCAGCTGGTTGGTGCGCAGATCGAGCTCGCGGTAGGTCAGCTGCTGATCTTCGTCTACCAGGGCGATGCTGTCGGGCGTGCGCTGCGCCTGGGCCGCGAAGCGCAGATCAAAGGAGTCTGCGGTCGCAGGCTGCGGCTGGGCCGGGTTGAGCAGCGCGATCAATCGCCGGGCTTCGGAAGCATCGGTCAGTGCGTAGTTTGCAAGCGGCGCGGCGGGCCGGTCCAGCACATTCGCGATCAGTGTTTCCAAGGCGCGAGCCATGCTTGTAACGTCGGCCGCGGTGCAGCGCTGAGCGTCGTACTGCAAAGTAAGCTGGAGCGCTTCGCCGCGCGACTTACACGCCAGCCGCACCAGGCACGGCTCGACAGCGCTGGTCTGGCGCTCGATCGTGAAGGTAAGACCGGCTGTGGTGTAGGGCGCGGGCAGCATGGTGCAGGCAAAGCCGAAGGGCAGCGATCCCGGCGCTGGATCGTCACCGAGAGCGTCTGACAGATAGTCCCAGGCAAAGAACTCCTGCCACTCGTCGGCCGTCTGTGTGGCCTGCTGAACCTGCCGCACAAGCTCATCGAAACGTGCTTGCGGATCGATTTTCTGGTGGAGCGGCAGATCGACGGCGAACAAACCCGGCGTCTGCGCCAGCTCCTCGTATTTGCGCCCCTCCGAGGTCAGCGCGACGATCAGATCGGTCTGTGAGCTGTAGCGCCACAGCAGCAGCAGCCAGCAGGCCAGCAAAACATCCTCGGCCGTGACCGAGTGCTGCTCTGCGAAGGCCGCGATCTGCCCTGCGATCGTTCCTGGCAGCGACAGCTCGATCGCGCCGGGCACAAACGACTGAGCCGCGCCGGCCTGTGCAAACGGCAGCGTAAGCGTGCGCAGTCCAGAAAAATCTTGTCGCCGCCAGAAATCGCGGCCCGAGGCGGTCTCGTCGCTCTCGATCAGCTCGTTGAGCCAGCTGGCGAGATCGACGTACTGCGGCGGATCGTCGGGCGGCGGCGTGTGCTGAAGCAGCGCCGTGTAGAGCGCGCCGATCTCCTGGGCCAGCAGCCGCAGTGCTGCTACGTCGGCGATCAAGATCGGCGCTTGCAGCACCAGCAGCTGATCATCACGATCCAGGGCGATCAGCGCAGCCTGAAGCAGCGAGCCTGCTGTCAGATCGAGCGGCTGCCCGCGCAGGCTCTGGAGCAGACTCTCGATCCGCGCTGCCTGATCGGAGGCCGTGAGACCGCGCAGATCGATGTCCTGGATCGTGGGCGGCAGCGTCTCGGCGATGACCTGGAGCGGAAACTGCATGCCCGGCAGCGTGTGAAACGTGGTGCGCAGGATCTCATGGCGCTCGACCATCATTCGGATCGCGGCGGTCAGCGTCGCGCGGTCGAGAGCGCCCTGGATGCGGATCGTACACTGTGCATAAAAGGGCTGCTGGCTGCTTTGCTGCCATAACCACACGTGCCGCTGCTGCGGCGAAAGTCGAAAGCCCGCCTGGGGGGTCTGGTCCATGATCCTGCCTTTGTGCTAATCGTTTCGGAAGCGAAAAGAGTCTGCTGATTGCTGCTGGATGCTTACTGCGCGCTGCCGCTCATCGCCTGGGCCATGCCGACGACGGTTTTGCGCGCTCCGGCGAAGGGAAAGCGACCGTGCGCCACCAGCATGTTATCCAGCAGCAAAATGTCGCCTGCTTGCCACGGAAACGCGATCGTCTCGGCGTCGTAAGCGCGGCGAATCTCTGCCAGCGCCTCTGGCTCGATCGGCGAGCTGTCGCCGTAGTAGGTGTTGCGCGGCAGATCCGCCTCGGCGAAGTCGGCCAGCAGCGCGGCTTGAACCTCGGCCGGCAGCGCTGAGACATGGAAAAGATGCGCCTGGTTGAACCAGACCGGCGCGCCCGTCTGCGGATGCGTCGCCACCGCCTGGCAGACCTGGCTGGTGCGCAGCCGATCGCCGTCTTTCCACTCGAACTGGATGTTGGCGCTGCGGCAGTAGTCCTCGACCTCAGCCGGATCGTCGGTCTGAAACACGTCCTGCCAGGGTAGATCAATGCCTTTGCCGTAGTTGCGCACATACATCACGCCGGTGTCGGCAAAGCGCTGGCGAACGGCCGGATCGATGCGCTGAAAAACGTTGCGGCTATCGGCGATCGGCGTTTCGCCGCCCTGCTCGGCGACGATCACGCTGAAAAAGGCGATCTTCATCGGCCAGCTGGTAGTGTAGGCCATCTCGTTGTGCATCGGGATCGCCTGATCGGCCGGATACTCGGTCGAGGTGTAGATCCGGCCGCTGACCTGGCTGCGCGGCGTCGAGCGATACGAGTATTCCAGCAGATCGCCCGCGATCGTTTTGATCAGCTGCTCGAACTCGGGCACGGTCTTGATGTTGAAGCCGCGAAACAGGATGCCGCCATGCTTCAAGATCTGCGTCTCGATCGTCTCGCGGTTGGTGGCGGCCCAGCTCAGCAGATCGACGCCGGCAACGGCGGGCGTGACGACCAGCGGCAGCGGCTGATTGGGCTGAAGCTGGCTATAGCTGACGAGATCTTGCTGCGAAAGGCTGACGGCCTGGCGCCTGGGCGCGCCCGGTCCTTTGATGCTCGGTTTTTGGGGCTCTTGCGATGACATGCTTTTTCGTTCCTTTACTGCTAAGAGGGGAATCTGAGATCAGTTGCCGCGCGCGGATGGTCGCCGCGATTGCTTCAGCTTCTGCATCACCGTGTTTTTGAGCGCCTGCTGCTTGCCGGCCTGATACTGCGCGTGGGCTTCGTTCAGCGTCGCTTTCAGCTCGTCCAGACCAATCTGCGGTCGCGCGGCCACGAGTGTCAGCAGCGTTGCGTAGAGTGTCGCCAGGTGCGCGATCGTGGCGGCGTCGAACAGATCGCTGTTGTATTCGATCGAGCCGCTCAGCTCGTCAGGCCCTTCCACCAGGCCCAGCCGCAGATCGTAGCGCGCGATGCCGTGGTCGACATCCAGCAGGCTCAGCGTCAGGCCCGGCAGCTCCAGCGCCGGCATCGGGATATTTTGCAGGACGAACCAGACCTGGAAGAGCGGCAGATGGCTCAGGCTGCGATCCGGCTGAAGCGCTTCGACCAACCGCTCGAAGGGCAGATCTTGATGCGCGTACGCGCCGAGTGTGGTTTCGCGCACCTGGCGCAGCAGATCCGCGAAGGTCGCCTGGTCGCCAAGCCGGGTTCGCAGCACCAGCGTGTTGATGAAAAAGCCGATCAGCGGCTCCAGCTCCACGCGGCTGCGGCCCGCAATCGGCGAGCCGACCACGATGTCGTCCTGGCCGCTGTTCCAGTGGAGCAGCACGTTGAACGCCGCCAGCGTGGTCATGAACAGCGTGGCGCCTTCGCGGCGGCTCAGCGCGACAAGATCGTGCAGCAGGCTCGGCGGCAGCGTGAAGCTATGCGATTTGCCGGCATAGCTCTGCACCTCGGGCCTGGGCCGATCCGTGGCCAGCTTCAGCAGCGACGGCGCATCTGCGAGCTGCTGCTTCCAGTAGTCCAACTGCTGATCAAGTACATCTTCCCGCAACCATTGGTGTTGCCAGGCTGCGTAGTCGGCGTACTGAATCGGCAGCGGGGTGCCCTCTGGGCCTAGGGCGACCCGCTCCGGCTGCGACGGCGAGTCGGTGAGCGCGGCGTAGAAGGCGGCCAGCTCACGAATCAAAATCCCCATCGACCAGCCGTCGGCGATGATGTGATGCATGGTCAGCAGCAGCACATGCGCCTGGTCGTCCAGATGCAGGAGGACTGTGCGTATCAGCGGGCCGTGCCGGAGATCGAAGGGTTGCCGCGCCTCCTGTGCTGCCAGGCGCGCGACCGCAGCCTCACGCGCTGCGGGCTCGATCTCATGCAGATCTACCACAGCCAGCTCGATGCGCGGCGCGGCGGCGATGATCTGCCGTGGCTGTCCCGCGCCGTCGGCCATGTCAGCCGCAAAGGTCGTCCGCAAGATCTCATGCCGCCGCGCGATCTGCTCCAAGCTCCCGTGCAGCGCGGCAACATCCAGCCGACCGCTCAGCTTAACGGCGGTCGGCACGTTGTAGAGCGGGCTGTTGGGCTCTAGCTGATCCAGGAACCACAGGCGCTGCTGCGCGAACGACAGCGGCAGCGGCTGATCGCGAGAAACCGGCACGAGCGGCATTGAATGTGCCGGGCTTGACTGCGCGGCCTGCTCGATGCTCTCGGCCAGTCCGGCGACGGTCGGCCGCTCAAAGAGCGCGCGCAGCGGGATCTCGACCTGAAACGCCGCGCGCACACGCGCCATGAGCTGCGCCGCGATCAAGGATTGGCCGCCCAGCTCGAAGAAATTATCGAAGACGCCCACGCGATCCAGCCTCAGCACGTCGGCCCAGATGCCTACCAGCAGCTCTTCGATCGGCGTGCGCGGCGCCACAAACGCCGCGTCGAGACTCGCTCCGCCCAGCTCCGGCGTGGGCAGCGCCGCGCGATCGAGCTTGCCGTTGGCCGTCAGCGGTAGCGCGTCCAGCGTCACAAACGCGGCGGGCACCATGTAGTCGGGCAATCGATCTTGGAGGTAGCGTCGCAGGCCCTCACCCTCCTGGCCCCCCTGCCCCGAACCTCGGCCGGCTTCAGCCTCGGTTGCGACAGGAGAGGGGAGATTTTCAGTACTTTGTTCTCTTGTTTCTTTGTTCTTTTGTTCCCCGTTAGGTTCTAGGTTCTTGGTTCTAGGTTCTTCCGTCACATACGCCACCAGCCGCTGGTCGCCCTTGCGATCGGCACGCACCACGACGACAGCCTCTTGCACGGCGGGATGTTGCGCCAGCAGAGATTCGATCTCGCCCAGCTCGATGCGGAAGCCGCGCAGCTTCACCTGCTGATCGATGCGGCCCAGGAATTCGAGCTGGCCGTCTACCGTAAAGCGCACGAGGTCGCCGGTGCGGTAGAGTCGCGCGCCTGGATTGGCAGAGAAGAGATTGGGCACGAACTGGGTGGCGGTCAGATCCGGGCGCTGGTGGTAGCCGCGTGCCAGCTGAACGCCGCCGACGTACAGCTCGCCGGGCACGCCGATCGGCGCGGGCTCCAGCTGCCGATCCAGCACATACACCTCGACATTCGGCAGCGGACGACCAATCAGCGGCGTGGGCGGCTCCTCGCTGCGCGGGCAGACCCAGAACGTGGTGTCGATCGTGCCCTCGGTGGGGCCGTAGCAATTGCACAGGATCGCATTCACGCGGCTGAAGAAGCGCTGCTGAAGCTCGCGCGGCAAGCTCTCGCCGCCGCTCACGACATAGCGCAGACGAGTGCAGGTCGCGATGCCCGGCTCCTCGATCAGCACCGCCAGCTGGCTGGGACTGGCCCCGAACACGCTCACTCCATGTTCGGCCATGGCACGTACCAGCGCCGCGCTATCGTAGCGGATCTCGGACGGCACCAGCACCAGCCGCGCGCCGGTGATCAGCGGCCAGAAGATGCTCCATACCGAGGGATCGAAGCTGATCGAATAGTTGAGCAGCACGCGGTCATCCGGCGCCAGGTGCGAGGCCGCCTGGTGTGCCATCAGGTTATTGAGCACACTGCGATGCGTGATCATCACGCCTTTGGGCCGGCCCGTCGAGCCCGAGGTGTAGATCATATACGCCAGCTGATCAGGATTGCGGCCGGCAGCCGGATCGCTGGTGGGACAAGCGGCAACCGCGCTCCAATCGCGATCGAGACACAGGGCCGGCAGATTTGTGTCGGGCAGGGCGGCGAGCAGATGCTGCTGTGTGAGCACCAGCGCGATCTGGCTATCGCCGAACAGCCAGCGCAGCCGCTCGGCGGGATAGGCCGGATCGAGCGGGACGTAGCAGCCGCCCAGCTTCAAGACCGCCAGCAGCCCCACGATCATCTCGATCGACGGCTCCATCATGATCCCGATACGCACTTCGACATCCGAGCGCCCGCCAGCGCCGTATAAGCGCAGGTAGTGCGCCAGCTGATTGGCGCGATCGTTCAGCTCGCGATAGGTCAGCGCCTGGTCTTGGTAGACCACCGCGATCGCGTCGGGCGTTCGCGCTACCTGCGCCGTAACGGCTGTGTGCAGGCACGGCTCCTGAGAATACACGGCCTGAGTCGTATTCCAATCGTGAAGCAGAATCTGCCGCTCACCATCAGGCAGCAGCGGCAGCCGGTCGATCGGCCGTGCCGGATCGCGCACGACCGCCGCGAGCAACGTCTGGAAGTGTCCCGCTAGCCGCTCGATAGTCGTGGCCGCAAACAGATCCGTCCGATACTCGATCGTACATACCAGACCACCTGCGGCGGTCTCTGTCAGCGCGCAGCTCAGATCATACTTGGCGGTTGTGTTCTCGACCTCAACAGGAGTAGCCGTCAGCTCAGGTAGGGCGATCTCCGCGCCCGGCGTGTTCTGGAGCGCAAACAATATCTGGAAGATCGGCGTGCGACTCAGATCGCGCTCAGGCTGTAGCGCCTCGACCAGCTGCTCAAAAGGCAGATCCTGATGCGCGTAGGCCGCCAGGCAGTTCTCACGCACGCGGGCGAGCAGATCGCGGAAGGGCGGGTTGCCGCTGAGGTCGGCACGCAGCGCCAGCATGTTGACGAAGAAGCCGATCAGCGGCTCGACCTCGGGCGTAGCGCGGCCGGCGATCGGCGTGCCAATCACCAGATCGTTCTGGCCCGTGTAGCGATACAGCAGCACGTCGAAGGCCGCCAGCAGCGTCATGAACAGCGTCACGCCTTCACGCTGGCTGAGCGCGTGTAGCCGGGTGGTCAGCTCAGGATCGATCTTTAGCGTGTGCTCGGCGCCGGTAACCGCGATCGTGGCCGGACGCGGGTAGTCGGTCGGCAGGTCGAGGACCGGGATCGCTCCGGCAAACTGCTGCTGCCAGTAGCTCAGCTGCCGATCGAGCACGTCGCCTTGAAGCCAATTGCGCTGCCAGACGGCGTAGTCGGCGTACTGGATCGGCAAGCTGGGCAGCGCGGGTGCCGTGCCGGCGTGGTAGGCCGTGTAGGCAGCGGACAGCTCGCGGATCAGGATGCTCGTGGACCAGCCGTCGGCGGCGATGTGATGCAGCGTCAGCAGCAGACGATGCTCGTCCGGCGCGAGACGGAGCAGCGCCGCGCGGAGCAATGGTCCGCGCTGAAGCTCGAAAGGTTGCTGCGCTTCCGTCCGCGTCAGCTCGACGACCCGGCGCTTACGCTCCGCTGCTGGCAGGCCGTCGAGATCGACCAGTGGTAGCGCAAGTGCGAGCGTAGGAGCGATCTGCTGCACAGGCTCGCCATCCCGCAGGCCAAACGTGGTGCGCAACACCTCATGCCGCGCGACGATCAGGTTGAGGCTGGCGTGGAGCGCGGCGACGTCAAGTCGGCCATTGAGCTGCAAGGCGAGCGCAATATTGTAGCTGGCATCGTCGGGCGTGAGCTGCTGCAACAGCCACAGGCGCTGCTGGGCAAACGAGAGCGGTAGTGGCCGGTCGCGATCGAGCGGCTGGATCGGCGGGAGCTGCCGGCGGCTGGTCTGCTGAGCGGCCAGCACGCGCTCGGCCACTCGGGCGATCGTCGGCGCGTCGAAGAGCGTACGCAGCGGCAGATCGACCTGAAACGCCGCATTGATCCGCGTGACGAGCTGTGTGACCAGCAATGAGTGTCCGCCGAGCGCAAAGAAATCGTCGTGAACGCCGATCGGCGCGTGGTCGAGCACGGCGCTCCACAGCGCAGCCAGCTGCTGCTCGATCGGCGTGCGCGGCGCCACGAAGCGCTGCGCTGACTCCTGCTCGGCCGTACCCAGATTCAGCAGCGCCCTGCGATCGATTTTACCGTTGGGCGTCGTCGGCAGCGCGTCCAGCGTGACAAAGGCGCTTGGGACCATGTAGGCGGGCAGACGAGACTGAAGGAAGGTGCGCAGGCCCTCACCCCGGCCTGCGGGCCTCCCCTGCCCCGAACCTCGGCCGGCTTCAGCCTCGGTTGCGACAGGAGAGGGGAAAGCTTGGTTCTCCCTTGGCTCTGGGTTCTGGGTTCTAGGTTCTAGGTTCTTTTGTTCCTTCGCCCGAAGGGCACCCGCTTTGTTCCTTTGTTCCTCAACGACGTACGCCACCAGTCGTTTGTCGCCCGCCGCCGTCTCGTGTACCAGCACCGCAGTTTCTCGCACCTCGGGATGCTGCGCCAGCACGGCCTCGATCTCGCCCAGCTCGATGCGGAAGCCGCGCACTTTGACCTGCTGATCGCTGCGGCCGAGAAATTCCAGGCCGCCGTCGACGCGGTAGCGCGCCAGGTCGCCGGTGTGGTAGAGCCGCGACCCGGCCGGGCCGACTGGATCGGGGATGAAGCGCTCGGCGGTCAGATCCGGCCGGTTGAGGTAGCCGCGCGCGAGGCCGGCGCCGCCCAGGTAGATCACGCCGGGCACGCCGCGCGGCACAGGTTGCAGAGCGGCGTCGAGCAGATACAGCTGCGTGTTGGCGATCGGCTGTCCCAGCGCGGGCAGGATATCGATTGCGCTGGTGGACGGTACTGGCCCCGAGGTGGCGACAACCGTGCTCTCGGTCGGGCCGTAGTTGTTGATCAGCGCGAACGGCAGCGACGTGGGCGAGTAGCGATGCAGCGTATCGCCGCCGGTGAGCAGCGTGCGCAGTGTTGTCGGCGCGCTCCAGTCCAGGGCCAGCAGCCGCTCGGCCAGCGGCGTCGGCGCGAAGCTAAGCGTGATCTGCTGGGCCTGAAGCCAATCCTGGAGTGCCTCGGGCGCGGTACGAGTGGCCTCATCGGGCAGCACTAGGCAGGCTCCGGCGGCGAGCGCAGGCCAGACTTCCCAGGCCATGGCGTCGAAGGCCATTCCTGCCAGCTGCGACATCCGATCCTGCGCGGTGAGCTGAAACGTGCGCTGGTGCCAGCTGATCAGATTGACCAGGCTGCGATGCGTCACCGCGACGCCTTTGGGCTGTCCCGTCGAGCCCGAGGTGTAGATGATGTAGGCGAGATTCTGGGGTAGCGCGGCCTGCGGTGGATTCGTAGCGGGATAGGCGTCCAGCGCTTCCCAATCGTCCAGACGCATGATTTGCGCCGCGTCGTTGGGGAGCTGACTTACCAGCGCCGTCTGGGTTAGCAGCAGCGAAGCCTGGCTGTCGGCCAGCATCCACTGCAAACGCTCGGTGGGATAGCTCGGATCGAGCGGAACGTAGCAGCCACCGGCCTTGAGGATCGCCAGCATGCCGACGATCATCTCGGGCGAGCGCTCGACACACAGCGCGACCGGCATCTCTGGTCGCACGCCCTGCGCCCGCAGAAAGTGGGCCAGCTGATTGGCGCGCGCGTTCACCTCAGCATACGTCAGCTGCTGCGCCGCGTCGGCTACGGCGATCGTGTTGGGTGCGCGCTCCGCCTGCGCTTCGATCAACTGGTGAGCCGTGATCTCATGCGGATACTCGGCTGCGGTCTGGCTTCGGTCGATCAGGATCTGCTGCTCGGCGGCGGTCAGCAGCGGTAGCGTGGCGATGCGGGCGTCAGGATCGACGACGATCGCCTGAAGCAGCGTTTGGAAATGCCCGGCCATGCGCGCGATCGTCTCGGCCTCGAACAGATCCGTGCTGTACTCAAGCTTGCCCCACAGCTGGCCGTCGATCGCTTCCAGGTTGAGCGTGAGATCGTACTGAGCCGTCCCCGGATCGATCGGCAGGCGGCGCATGGTAACACCGGCCAGCTCCAGCGCGGGGAGCGGAGCGTTCTGAAGCACGAAGAAGACCTGGACCAGCGGCGCGGCCTGCATGCTGCGCTCGGGCTGCACCTCGGCGACCACGCGATCGAAGGGGAGATATTGATGCGCGTATGCCTCAAGTGTGACCGCTCGCACCCGCTGCAAGAGCGTGCGAAACGAGGGATTGCCGCTGAGGTCGCCGCGCAGCGCCACGGTGTTGACGAAGCAGCCGATCAGCCCTTCCAGCTCAGCCCGGCGTCGTCCGGCGGTCGGCGTGCCAACCAGCAGATCGGCCTGGCCACTATAGCGGAACAGCAAGATCTGAAACGTCGCCAGCAGCGTCATGAAGAGCGTGACGCCTTCGTGCTGACTGAGATCATGCAGCGCGCCGGTCAGCGCCGCCGGGATTTGAAAGCTGTGACTTGTTCCGCGCTGGCTCAGTTCTGCTGGACGCGGGAAATCGGTAGGCAGCTCCAGCAGCGGTGGGACGCTCGCCAGCTGCGCACGCCAGTAGGCCAGATCCTTCTCGGCATCGGCGCTCTGCATCCACTGCTGCTGCCAGACGGCATAGTCGGCGTACTGGATCGGCAGCGGCGGCAGATCCGGCCGCCGCTGCTCCAGAGCGGCAGCGTAGCAGGCCGCCAGCTCACGCACGAGCACGCCCAGCGACCACCCGTCACAGATTACGTGATGCAGGAGCACCAGCAGCACATGGTCGTCCGGCGCGAGCTGAAAAACTTTGGCTCGGATCAGCGGCCCGCGCTCAAGATCAAACGGCTGCTGGACCTCCTCGGCGATCAGTCGCCGCATCTGCTCTGCTTGCGCTTCCGGCGCCAGCGAGACCAGCGCGACCAGCGGCAGCGCGATCGGTTGTGGCCGGCCGATCGCCTGCACTGGCTGCCCGTCCACCACGACGATCGTGGTGCGCAGCGTTTCGTGACGCCGAATAATCTCGTCGAGGCTGGTCGTCAGCGCGGCAAGATCCAGCGCGCCTGTGAGCCGCACCGCGACCGGCACGCTATACACCGTCGAGCCTGGCGCAAGCCGATCCAGAAACCAGAGCTGGTGCTGCGCCGATGATAAAGGAAAGGTATTGAATGCATCCGGCTGCTGTTTGAGCAGTCGTGCCAGAAGTTCCTGCTTGCGGGAAGAAAGGTCACTCAGCCGCTTGCGGGGGGAGTCCATAGAAAATTCCATCGTGCGGAATGCGACACGGTCCCATTCCAGGCTAGTGTCAGACGCGGGAGTGGTTCAGGAAAACGATGCATCCAGAGATCGGGCGAGCTTCGGAGTGGATGGCATCTTTAGTACAGATTATAGTACCAGACCAAACGTTCGTTGGTGCTGTGAATCGTGTGAGTATCGCTTTTTTGTATCGGTGCGCGTGGTGCGCATAGCTTCCTTTTGGAAGAATGCTCCGGCGACGAAAATCTCACCGCCCGTGTCCAAACGCGGGAGATGATAGCGCCTGGCCAGCCGTGCTATTTATTGCTATATACTCGACATAATGGTTGTTGGCTTTGCTTGCCGCCTGCCGACAAGCGGTCTATACTTTCTTTTGATTTCAATGTCGAATCCTGGAAAGAGAAGGAGACCGGATGACTGCCGAACACATTGATGTGCTGATTGTTGGCGCTGGTCTTTCCGGCATTGGCGCGGCCTACTATGTCCAGACACGCTGCCCGACCAGGAGCTACGCGATCTTCGAAGGCCGCAGCACGCTGGGCGGAACCTGGGATCTGTTTCGCTATCCCGGCGTCCGCTCCGACTCCGATATGTACACGCTTGGCTACGCTTTCAGACCCTGGCGCGATGCCAAAGCGATCGCCGATGGCCCGTCGATCCTCCAGTATATTCGCGAGACCGCCGAGGAGTACGGCATCGATCGCAAGATTCGCTTTAGCCACCGCGTGCGCCGCGCCGAGTGGTCTTCCGCCGAGGCCAGGTGGACGGTCGAGGTGGAGCGCGGGCCGGAGCAGGAGCTTGTGCGTCTCACCTGCAATTTTCTCTACATGTGCAGCGGCTACTACGACTACAGCAAAGGCTATACGCCCGACTGGCCCGGCGTCGAGCGCTTCACGGGTCGGGTGGTGCATCCGCAGCAGTGGCCGCAGGATCTCGATTACGCCGGTAAGCACGTGGTCGTGATCGGCAGCGGCGCGACGGCGGTAACGCTGGTTCCGGCCATGGCTGAGCAGGCCGCGCACGTCACGATGCTTCAGCGCTCGCCAACCTACATCGTCGCGCGGCCATCCGAGGATGCGATCGCCAACTGGCTGCGGCGCCGCCTGCCCCGCCGCATCGCCTACGGCCTGACCCGCTGGAAGAATGTGCTGCTCGGAATGCTGTTCTACAGCATCGCCCGCAAGCGCCCCGAGTCCATCAAACAAACGATCCTCAAAGGCGTGCGCCAGCATCTCGGCCCCGACTACGACGTCGACACGCATTTTTCGCCGCGCTACAATCCCTGGGATCAGCGGCTGTGCCTGGTGCCGGACGCCGATCTCTTCAGCGCGATCAAGTCGGGCAAGGCCGCAGTTGTCACCAATCACATCGACAGTTTCACCGAGCGCGGCATTCGGCTGCGCTCCGGCCAGGAGCTGCCCGCCGATGTGATCGTCACCGCGACCGGCCTCAACATGCGGCTGATGAGCGGCGTACAGCTCGTCGTGGACGGCGCGCCGGTGGCGCTGTCCAGCACCATGAGCTACAAAGGCATGATGTACAGCGACATCCCGAACCTGGCCTCGGCCTTCGGCTACACCAACGCCTCCTGGACGCTCAAGTGCGAGCTGACCTCGCGCTACGTCTGTCGCCTGCTGAACTATATGGATCGTCACGGCTACACCCAATGCACGCCGCGCCGGCAAGATCCGTCGATCCGCGAAGAGCCGGTATTGAGCTTTACCTCGGGCTATGTCCAGCGCGCGCTCGACACGCTGCCGCGCCAGGGCTCGAAAAAGCCCTGGAAGCTGTATCAGAACTACGCGCTCGATCTGCTGAGTCTGCGTCTGGGCGCCGTGGACGACGGCACGATGGAGTTTGCACGCAACGGACAGCGCGTGGCGCACGCTGCCCGAGGAGGTCGCTCATGGCAGGCATGATGCAGCTGGCAGATCGAACGGCGGTAGTGACCGGCGCGGCGAGCGGAATCGGCCGGGCGACTGCCGTGGCGCTGGCACGGCGCAAGTGTCATCTGGCGCTGGCAGACGTGGACGCGGCCGGTCTGGTGCGAACGGCGGAGCTGATCGGCGGTCACGGCGTGCGGGTGAGCTGCCACAAGCTGGATGTTTCCGATGCCGAGGCCGTGGCCGCGTTTCCCGAGATCGTGCAGGCCGAGCATCCCAGCGTGGACGTGCTGATCAACAATGCCGGCGTGGCGATCGGCGGCAGCTTCGAGCAGGCCAGCGAGGCCGACTTCGAGTGGCTGTTCGGGATCAACTTTTGGGGAGTCGTGCGCATGACGCGGGCCTTTCTGCCGCTGCTCAAAGCCAGCGACGACGCGCGGCTGGTGAACCTGTCGAGCGTGTTCGGGCTGATCGCGCCGCCGGGCCAGACCGCATACGCGGCTAGCAAGTTCGCCGTGCGCGGCTTCTCCGAGGCGCTGCGGCACGAGCTGCAAGGCTCACGAGTCGGGGTGACGGTGGTGCATCCCGGCGGCGTTGCGACCGCCATCGCCGAGCGCGCGCGCCTGCCTGCCGGCGCTGCCGCCGAAGAGATTGCTCGCCAGCGCGCGGCCTTCAGCAAAGCGCTGCGGCTGCCGCCCGAGGTCGCCGGCGAAACGATCGTGCAGGGCATCGAGCGCCGCAAAGATCGGGTGCTGGTGGGCTCGGATGCCAGGCTGATCGCCGCGATCGTACGTGTAGCGCCTGTGTCCTACTGGCAGATCCTCACGCGGCTGATGCCCAAATAAAAATCGCGCTCGCCCCGGCCTCCACCGCCGATCGAGTCCTGGTTTGGATCGTGGTGGTACAATCGGACGGATCGTGATGCGCGTACGTTTGGCATGCGAGGTTGCATATGGCAAGGCTGCACAAACAGGCGGGTAGCTCAGCCTTCGATCATCTCCGCTGAGATGGTCGCGCTGACCACAATTCAACGTGACATGCTGCGCGCTTTGCTGACGGCGGATGCGCCGCTGGGCCTGAGCGAGCTTGGTCAGCAGGTCGGCATGACATCGCGCCAGGTGCAGTACAGCCTGCGCGCGCTCGAAAGCTGGCTGCACCAGCGCGGCGCGCAGCTGGCGAAAACGCCCGGCCTCGGCGTGCGCGTGGTGGGCTCGCCCGAGCAAAGGCAAACGCTGCTGACTGCGCTGACCTCGGAGCGCAGCTTTCAGCTCGTGCTGACCGCCGGCCAGCGCCAGCAGATCCTGGCGCTCCAGCTGCTAACAACCCGCGAGCCGAGCATCTTGTACCAGCTCCAGCAGCTGGTCGACGTGTCGCGCACGACGCTGCTCAAGGATCTGGACGCGGTCGAAGACTGGTTTGGCTCGTTCGATCTCCATCTTGAGCGCCGCCCGAACTACGGCTGCTGGCTGATCGACGATGAGCTGGCGCAGCGTCAGGCGCTGGCGGCGCTGCTCTGGGGCGACACGCCCTTCTCCGAGCCGATGTTTGCGGTCACCCACGCGCAGGGCCTGGTCTTCTTTCCCTCACGCGATGCCGCGCTGCTGCCGGCGATCAAGCGCATCGACGATCATGTGCAGCGCTGGAATATCGACGCGGCTATGAGCTACGTTGCTACTGCCGAGGTCGAGGCCGGCGCGCGCTTCACCGACGAGACCGTGCTGCAAATGGCGCTGGCCTTCGCGATCCAGCGGGAGCGCGTCGTTGCCGGGCGCTGCCTGCCGACTAAAGCTGAGCGGCTGCGCTGGCTGCACGAGCGGCCGATCTGGAAGCTGGCGCTGCGCCTGGCCACGCAGATGCTGCCCGCGATCGCCGAGCCGTGCCTGCTGAGCGAGAGCGCGGCGCTGGCAATGTATCTGCTGTCGGCGGCGCGTGAGAGCGGCTCGTCGCATGATCTGATGCTGAACGACGAGTTCGCCGGGCTGATCGCGGCGCTGATGCGTGAGATCGCCGATGCCTACCACACGCCCGCGCTGGCCGACGACCATATTTTGCGCGATGGCCTGGAGGCGCATATTGTCCCGGCCTGTGTGCGGCAGCGCTTCGGCCTGTGGGCTCCGCGCAGCAGCCAGGATGATCTGGGCGCTGAGCAGTTCGCGTTTGAGCGCGGCGTGGCGCAGCGGCTGGCAGCGATCGTAGCCGAGCGGACTGAATGTGTGTTGCCGCCCAGCGAGCAGCATAACCTGGTATTGCTGGTGCGCGCAGCCGCTATCCGCGAGCGGCCAACACATCCACAGCGTGTGCTGATCTGCTGTCCCAGCGGCATGGCGACCACGCAGCTGCTTGTAGCCCGGCTCAAAGTGCGCTTTCCGCATCTCGGCACCTTTGAGGTCGTCTCGCTGCGCGACATAACCGCCCAGCGCCTGGCCGACGCCGATCTGATTATCTCTACGGTGCCGCTCCAGCTGCCGCCCGCCGTGCAGATCGATGTGATTCAGGTCCACCCCATGCTTCACCCTCGCGACATCGACACAATCCGCGAGTGGATCGGCCGCCACGTCGAGGGCACACGCCATTTTCCCGCCTAAATCACCTCCATTCCGACTCGGCAATTCATCTGCATAAAATACCGAGGCTTGCATCAGAAACTTTATATGTTGTATCATGACAGGAACCTGTCATTTCGATCGAAGGAGGCAACCGATGGCGAACGAGCGTATTTATCCATGTCTGCCCTGTTGCGATCTCGACGAGTCGGTGGCGTTTTACGAGGCGCTGGGCTTCACACGCACCTACCGCCAGATGCGGCCCAATCCGTACGCCGTCGTCGCGCTGGGCGATCTTCAGATCCATCTGTTTGGCATGGAGAACTTCAAGGCCAGCGACTCGTATGCCACCGCGATCGTGGTCGTGCCCGATCCTGACGGCCTGTATCGCGCGTTTGCGGCGGGACTGCGCCAAACGTTTGGCAAGCTGCCGACAGTCGGCATTCCCCGCATCTTGCGACCGCGCAAAAAATATGGGACCGTTCGCGGCTTCACGGTGATCGATCCCGGCGGCAACTGGCTGCGGATCTACCAGCTGGGCGATACGGAAGAGGAAGGCAAGGCCGAAGGGCTCGTCGGCATGATCAATGTTGCCACCCGTCTCGGCGACTCACACGGCGACGAGGCGGCGGCGCTCAAAACGCTCGATACTGGTCTCAAGCGCTTTCCCGACGCGCCGGCCATCGACCGGGTGCGCGCGTATCTGTACCGCGCGGAGTTGGCGATTCGGCTGGAGAACGCCGCGCTGGCGCAAGCTTCCCTGGCGAGCGCGCAGGCGATCCAGCTAGCGGATGAGGAAAGCGCGGCGGTTGCGGAAGAGTTCGCTCATGTTCGCGCGCTGATCAGCCAGGAGCAGCCAGAGCCGCGCTAAGGTTGCCGGGCTCCTGGGTGTAGCACAGCATGATCTGGCCTACAACAATGCGCATATTGATCGGGTAGGGGCGTATTGCGATACGACCGGCGTGTCAGCACGCCCCTACGAGTAATGCCGGTGGTCCTCGGTGGGAGGTTGGGCGTATTTTTCCCTCGTGCCCGGTCGACACCAAAATCATGCATTTTTTGTCGCCGCCGGTGATCAAAAAGTTGTATCAATCGCCCGGCCTCACCCCGTTGACATGTGCCAACCCGCGTCTATACTGAAAACACGAAACGTTTCACTAGCAGCGCCACCTCCCACACAATCTATCGTTCATCGTTCCAGAGCATTTTGAGCCTACTCGCGATCGTGAGGGCTGATCGTCCGGGGATCAGCGCAGCACGAAAACGATTCCGATCTGGTCGCACTGTCACGCGGCCTTAGCTCGTTGTGTGCGTTACTCACTGTGGAGTCCTACCATGCGTGAACGAATTCAGCGGTTCGGTAGTTTTCTGGCGGCAATGGTGATCCCCAACATCGGCGCGTTCATTGCCTGGGGCCTGATCACGGCACTCTTCA
>DASWTW010000208.1:0-2154 GCA_036401895.1 Herpetosiphonaceae bacterium
GTGCGCGCCACCACGCTGGCGGCCTACGCGCAGCAAGACCTGCCCTTTGAGCGCCTGGTCGAGGCGCTGCAGCCCGTGCGCGACCTCAGCCGCTCGCCGCTCTTCCAGGTCATGCTCGTCCTCCAGAACGCGCCGGCCGCCACCCTGGAGCTGCCCGGCGTGACGCTCCACCCACTCGCGGTGACCAGCGGCACGGCCAAGTTCGAGCTGTCGCTGGCCTTGAGCGAGAGCGCCGACGGCCTGAGCGGGATGCTGGAATACAATACCGACCTCTTCGACCGGTCCACGATGGAGCGCCTGCTCGACCACTTCCACACCCTGCTGGCCGCCATCGTCGCCCAGCCCGACCTCCCCATCGCCGCCCTCCCGCTGCTCACGGCAGCAGAGCGATCTACCTTCGACCTGTGGAACGCCGCAACTCTGCCCTATCCATCTAATCGATCCATGCACCAGCTAGTCGAGCAGCAGGTGGTACAGTCTCCTGATCGTGTTGCGGTGATCGACGGCACGCAACGCATGACCTACCACGAACTTAATGCTCGGGCTAACCAACTAGCTTATGCCTTGCGTGCGCGTGGGGTCGGGCCGGAAGTATGCGTTGGCATCTGCATGGAGCGCTCGGCTGCGTTGATTGTGGGCGTGCTCGGCATTCTCAAGGCGGGTGGTGCCTACGTCCCACTCGATCCGGCCTATCCTCCCGAGCGGCTGGGGTTTATGCTGGACGACTCTCACGCGACTCTGCTGCTCACGGCAGGCCAACCTCAGCACGACGAAGCTGCAACCTCCGATGGTTTGCCTGCGGGGTCTATGGCTCCGCATTTCCGCAGATCCCGCATTGATTTGATCGGCGACTGGACGTCCATTGCTACATACCCGACGAGTAACCCCGCCACCCTCACTACGCCCCACAATTTGGCGTACCTGATCTACACCTCCGGCTCCACCGGGCGGCCGAAAGGGGTGGCGATCGAACATCACAGCGCGGTTGTCTTCTTGGCCTGGACCCAAACCGCTTTTAGTCCAGAACAGCTGGGCGGCACGCTGGCGAGTACCTCAATCTGCTTCGATCTTTCGGTGTTCGAGATATTCGCGCCACTGTGCGTGGGCGGCAGTGTGATTCTGGCGGAGAATGCGCTGGCGCTACCCACTCTGCCCGCCGCCAACAGCGTCACGTTGATCAATACTGTTCCATCGGCAATGGCCGCGCTGCTGCGCATGGATGGCCTGCCGGCATCGGTTCGCACGGTCAACCTTGCTGGCGAACCGCTACCACTCCGGCTGGTCGAGCAGATCTATGCGACGACTGCCGTAGCCGAGGTGTACAATCTCTATGGCCCGAGCGAAGACACTACCTACTCCACCTATGCGCTGATCCCACGCGCTGCCACGTTCGTGCCGATTGGGCGTCCGCTTGCAAACACCCAAGCTTATGTACTGGATGATCAGCTACAGCAGACACCGATTGGTGTGTCCGGTGAGCTATACCTGAGCGGCGAAGGATTGGCACGCGGCTACTTTGAGCGGCCCGATCTCACCGCCGAGCGCTTTGTACCCAACCCGCTCATGCGATCAATGCGGGAAGAAGCGAGTCTCGACCATCTCGGCTCGGCTCCCCCATCATCCCGCTTGTACAAAACTGGCGATCTGGCGCGTTACCGCGTCGACGGCCAACTAGAGTATCTTGGCCGCATCGATCATCAGATTAAGGTGCGTGGTTTTCGCATCGAGCTGGGTGAGGTTACAGCCGCGCTGCTACAGTATCCGAACGTCCGCGATGCGGTTGTGGTGGCGCGCGAAGACACACTCGACGAGAAATACCTTGCGGCGTATGTGGTGTTCGATCCAGGGCAGCCGCCAGTCGTTAACGATCTACGCCACCACCTGCAAGGGCGGCTCCCCGAGTATATGGTGCCGTCGGCGTTTGTGGTGCTGGACGCGCTGCCGCTGACGCCCAACGGCAAAGTCGATCGGACCGCCCTGCCCGCGCCGGAGGGCAGCGCCGGTGCGCGCACGGACGCCCTGGTCGCGCCGCGCACCGCCACCGAAGCCCAACTCGTCGCGCTCTGGCGCGAGGTGCTCGGCACCACCGACATCGGCGTGCAGAACAACTTCTTCGCGCTGGGCGGGCACTCGCTGCTGGCCACCCAACTCGTC
>DASWTW010000209.1:0-8053 GCA_036401895.1 Herpetosiphonaceae bacterium
CACGGGCGCTGGCTCTGGCGATCGCCACGGCCTGCGCCGCCACGCGATCGATCTCGTCGGGCGTGACGGTGCTGCTGGCGGCAAAGCCAAACGCGCCATCGGCGATCACGCGAATGCCGAAGCCATAGCTCTCATCCTGGAGCAGCCCGTCGACAATCCCGTTTTTGGCGCTCATCTCTTCGTTGAGGCGGCGCACAATCCGCACATCGGCGTAGGTAGCGCCCTGGCTCTGCGCCGTATTGAGCGCGCGGTCCGTGTAGTCTCTCATCGATAAATTCCTTTAGACAAGTTCATGGATCGCATTCGTCGGCGGGCTGAAGCGGCCATTCCGTTACGCAGGCTCCTCGATCGTCAGCGAGTCGCCGAGTCGCACAGTGCCGGTCTGAAGCACACGCGTCAGCATCCCACGCCGATCGCGCAGCTCCTCCTTGAGCCCGGAGCGGACGGTTTCCAGCTCACCGCAGACCGTACACGGCCCTGTCACCTCCAGCAGTGCGTCGCCAATGCGAAGATGCTGGCCTGGCCTGAGAATATTGACATCCAGGCCGCGAATCGTCAGATTTTCGTTGAGGTCGCCGGGCTGGAGATCGACCGAGCGCAGGGTTTCCTCGTCGATCAGCAGCACCTGCCGCCTGGAGCCGGCGCGGGCTTTGCGGTCATCTTTGAGTCCCCAGTCGGCAATGATTTCGGTTTCGGTCAGCGGCAGCATCGGCGTATGTCGCTGCTTCGAGATAAAAATGCCGGAAACCTCGGCTTGAACGGTTGTCATGGCGTACTCGTCTCGCTAGGCATAACAAAGCGCGTGCTACATTCGATTGTAGCACGCTTCGCAACTTGAGCCGCTTAACGCCTAGACGTAGCGTACAGCTTCTTCCGACGAGTCCGAAGTCGCGGAGTCGGAATCGCGGAGCTGCCGTGCGCCGGCCAGCAACATATCTTGCACCAGAACCAGCACAGCCGAGCGCAGCGACTCGGGCAGGCGCGACCAGGCCTCAAGCCGCTGCCGTCGATCCGGGATCGCCGCGATCCGCTGGATCAGGATCGTCGTATCCTCGCTAGGAGTATCCAGCTCGCCAGTGGCGACCAGCATATCTTCGCGGGGAATGCCCAGCACCAGCTCCAGCTTGCGCAGCGTTTCCTGGCGCGGTCGCGTGATCCGGCCGCTCTCCACCATGCCGGTATAGCCGGTGGACATGCCGATCGCCTCATCGACCTGCGCTTGCGTCAGCCCGCGCGCCTCACGCGCCTGCTTGACCAGCAGCGCCAGCGATTTCACCGGGGCGACCAGATCGTTGGATTCTACCATGGGCCGCAAGTAGCCGATCGCGCGCAGCAGCGTTTCCTCGCCGACATGCAGCTCACGCGCCAGCGCGGACAGCACCGGCGGCGACGGCGTGGCGATCCGTCCGTGCTCGATATGTGCGATGTAGGCGGAAGAAACACCTACACGAGCGGCTAAGCTGCGCATTGTATAGCCCAGCGCCGTCCGACGTTGAGTAACAAGCTCTGCTAACGAAGAAAACATGCGCGTGCGCCAGTCACTACAGCTTAGGGGGTTCGGTCAAATGACACCGTGCGGGGACGATGTCCGCGAATAAGCCAACATAATAAAAAACCTGCCAGGACCAGCACGGCCGAGCGCAGCGACTCGGGCAGGCGAGACCAGGTCTCAAGCCGCTGCTGCTCCGGGACTGCCGCGATCCGCTGCTGCTCCGGGATCACCACGGTCCGCTTCTGCCGCTCCGGGATCACCACGGTCCGCTTCTGCCGCTCCCGCATTACCTCAAGCTTTTGAAGAAAGATCGTGGTATCCTCGCCGGTAGCGACCAGCATATCTTCGCGGGGAATGCCCAGCACCAGCTCCAGCTTGCGCAGCGTTTCCTGGCGCGGTCGCGTGATCCGGCCGCTCTCCACCATGCCGGTATAGCCGGTGGACATGCCGATCGCCTCGTCGACCTGCGCTTGCGTCAGCCCGCGCGCCTCACGCGCCTGCTTGACCAGGAGCGCCAGCGATTTCACCGGCGTGACCGGATCGTCGGGTTTCATGAGCGGTCTCGAATAGCCGCTCACGCGCAGCAGCGTTTCCTCGCTGACATGCAGCTCACGCGCCAGAGCAGAGCGGACCTGCGGAGTTAGCATTGTAATTCTTCCGTGCTCGATATGTGCGATGTAGGCGGAAGAAACACCCACACGAGCGGCTAAGCTGCGCATTGTATAGCCCAGCGCCGTCCGACGTTGAGTAACAAGCTCTGCTAACGAAGAAAACATGCGCGTGCACCAATCACTACAGCTTAGGGGGTGTTCGGTCAAATGACACCGCGCAGGGACGATGTCCGCGAATAAGCCAACATATCAGCCAACCTCTTGTTTTGCAGGCGCTCTCCTTCTACCCCTCTCTCAAAAGGGATCGCTCAACGGGCGCGGTCATCTCGATTTCAGGCTGACCTTCGCTACGGTAGGACCTGGATTTTCCGCAGACCGGCTACAGGCTGCCACTACAGCCGGACCACAAGGGAATCATCTTTCAACATACTACCAGCGCCAAACACGGGCTTAGCTGGAAGTGCCACAACACCAAGCGCGCACGCAAGCGCCACTTGGTGTTGATCGACCTTGATCTTAATTAGACGTAATTCAGCTGTCCGATATTTCCTCACATCAGCGTGATCGTCACATGAGCACTACAGACCAAGCAGCTGGTTCAGCCGATCCCATTCGATATGTTCGGCTGCAACTGAATGGAATCGCTCGTGCTTGGTGCCGCCGAACCGCAGATGGCCCATCAACGACTCCAAACGCTGCACGGTCGTTAGCGTATCGTCGGTAGTAAGCAAGATCGGCACGTTGCGCCGGGCTGCACGCTCCAGAACCGTCATCGCAGGCTGAATATTGCCGGTCAGTATCAAACAGGCCGTCGACGTTTCCAGGGCCGCGATCTGAATATCGGATCGATCGCCGCCGGTGATCACTGCCTTGTTCGGCTTGCGACGAAAAAAGCTGAGAGCGCTCTCAGCGCTCATCGCGCCGACCGACAAGTTTTCAACCAGACGCTCCCGATCGCCGGCGTTAACAATCGTCGCGTCGATATGCGCAGCGACCTCGCCAACGGTAGGCGCTTCTATCTGTGCATCGTGGGGGATGATTCCGACCACGGGAATCTGTGATCGTTCCAGGACTGGTACCACACTGCCGCGAATATAGTCGAGCTGTGATTGAAAAACCTGGTTGAGAATCACGCCCAGCAGCCGATCGCCGAGGTAGCGCCGCACCGACAGGATCATATCGACGGCGCTGATGCTGCGAAAACGGTTGATCAGCAGCACCGGCGCGCTCAACAGATCGCTGACCTGATCGGCGCTCAGATCCAGCAGCGCGCCCTCGGCCCAGGTATTCGCGCCCTCAAGCACGACGATATCTTTTCCGCCGGAAACTGCGCTATAGGCCGTTTGAAGCTGGGCTCGAAAATCCGGCTTGTCGCCGTTGAGCACGCCTTCGATCACACGGGTTGTTGCCAGCACTGGCGCGATTTGTTCGGGAGATTCTTGAAGGTCAAACAGCTCACGCATGAGCTGCGCATCTTGATCCACCGCGCCGCTCTCGGTTTGAGCCACGGCGACGCTGACCGGCTTCATGTAGCCGACCGAGCGCCCTTGAGCGCGGAACTGCGTCAGCAGCGTGGCGCAGATCGCGCTTTTGCCGACGAAAGTCTCGGTTGATGCGATGTAGAGGGTTGCCATGACAGGCCCCTTTCACAGGTATAAATGCAACTATTCAGCGTTTATCACACGATCGGCAGCTATTTATCCTGGAGAATAATCCGCGCATCCAGCACGATTGCGCCCTGGCCCTGGTCATAGACCATCAGCGGATTAATATCCATCTCCACGATCTCAGGAAAATCGCTCACCAGCTGCGACGTACGCAGTAGCGTATCCAGGATGCTGGCCAGATCTGCCGGCGCTTCGCCGCGCACGCCGCGCAGAATCGGAAACGATCGAATCGCCTCGATCTGCTCCTGAGCCTCCTGCTTCGACAGCGGCGCGAGACGAAAAACCACGTCCTTGAGCACCTCGACATAGATACCGCCCATGCCAAAGCCGATAAGCGGTCCGAGCTGCGGATCGCGCGACACGCCGACGAGACACTCGCGACCTTTGGGAGCCTGCTGCTGCACCAGCACGCCGCGAATATCGGCGTTGGGCTGGTAGCGCCGCGCCCGGTACTCGATCAGCTCGTAGGCGTCGCGCACTTCGCCGGCGCTTTGCAGCCCAACGCGCACACCGCCGATGTCGGACTTATGCAGAATATCCGGCGACGAAATCTTGAGCACGATCGGATAGCCCAGCCGGTTAGCGATCTCGACCGCCGCCTCGGGCGACTGTGCCAGCTCCGAGGGCGGCAGACGCAGGCCGTATGCCGCCATCACCTCGCGCGCCTCGATCTCGCCCAGCTCCAGGCGTCCCTGGCTGCGCACCTCGGCAAATGTTCGCCGCACACGCTCATGATCGACATCGAACGAGGCATACTCGCCCGGCGGCTGCTCACGCCAGCGGCGGTAGCGATCCATCGCCCGCAGCGCCGAGACCGCGCGCTCAGGAAACGGATAGTTGGGAATGCGTCGATCGTTCAAGATCTTGAGCGCGGGACCCAGGCTATGCTCGCCCATAAACGACGCGATCACCGGTTTACGCGGCTCGCTCTGCGCCTCCGACAGATCCGCGATCAGCTGCGCAGTCTCGGCAACTTCGCTGCCTGCCTGCGGCGTGAACAGTACCAGCACCGCATCTACATTGGGATCGGCAAGCGCGGCCTTGATACCGATATGGTAGCGGTCCGACTTGGCGTCGCCGATGATGTCGATCGGGTTGTACACGTTGGCGGTCGGCGGCAGCTGCGCCTGAAGCGATTGAATGGTGCTCGGCTCGAAGCGCGCCAGCTCTAGGCCAGCGTTCTCGATCGCGTCGGTGGCTAGAATGCCGGGGCCGCCCGCGTTGGTGACGATCGCCACACGATCGCCTCCAATCAGCGGCTGGTAGGCAAAGATCAGCGCCTGATCGAACACATCCTGCATCGTGGTAGCACGCAGAATACCGCTCTGCCGAAACGCCGCCTCGTACGCGCTTTCCGAGCCGGCCAGCGAGCCGGTATGCGACGAGATCGCCCGTGAGCCGGCGGCAGTCGTGCCGGACTTGATCGCGATCACCGGCGTTTCCTTGGTGACCTGCCGTGCGACCTCGATAAACTCCGGGCCGTGCTCGATGCCTTCCAGGTAGGCCAGGATTACGCGCGAGTGCGGATCGTTGTTCCAGGCTTTGAGCAGCGTGACCTCGTCTACATCGGCCTTGTTGCCGAGCGACACGAATCGCGAAAAGCCGATGCCCTGCTCGATCGACCAGTCCAGAATCGCCGTGCAGATCGCGCCCGACTGCGACATAAACGCGATGTTGCCGGCCAGCGGCATGAGCGCGGCAAACGAGGCGTTCATGTGCGCGACGTTGTCGATCACGCCCAGACAGTTCGGCCCAACCATGCGCATGCCATAGCGCTGAACGATCGCCAGCAGCTCGTCCTCACGCTGCCGCCCCTCGGCGCCGACCTCGCGGAATCCGGCCGTGATCACGATCAGACCTTTGACGCCCTTCTGACCACATTCTTCGGCGATACCGAGCACAGCCTGCGGCGGCACGACCAGCACCGCGAGATCGGGAGCCTCCGGGATCGCCGAGACCGAAGAGTACACCTGATAGCCCAGCACCTCGTCGGCGGTGGGATGAATCGGGTAAAGCGCACCGGGAAAGTTGTTTTGGACGATGTTTTTGAGCACAGTATGGCCCAATTTGCGCTCATCCGGCGACGCACCGACCACGGCGATCGAGCGCGGCGCGAAGATCGCTTCCAGCATGCGTACAGGCCCTCCGAACACACTAAGACAATTGTGATGTTCTCCGCAAGCAATGTGCCTTGAGTAAGCGAATAGCAGCTCTAAATCTTGCCAGAATTCGGCAGGTTCAGTGATGCAGGGATCGGCCCGTTTTGACATTCGGAGCGCTTCTCATTAGACTTGAGCGTCTAAGCCTACGACTGCGCCGCAGGTCGACCTTTGATCAGCGCGGCTGAGTGTTAAGAATCCGTGAGTGGCGATCGTGAAGATTTGTATCATAGGCCCGACTTATCCGTATCGTGGGGGCATCTCACACTACACCACGCTGCTTTTCAAGCATCTTGAGGCGGCAGGTCATCAGGTCAAGCTCTACTCATACACACGGCAGTATCCCAAGTTTTTGTTTCCCGGCAAGACCGACAAAGATCCCAGCGCGACGACACTGCGCGTCCCCTGCGAATATATCGTCGATCCGATCCAGCCCTTTAGCTGGTGGCGTGTGTATCGCCGCATTCGTCGCGACGCGCCCGATCTGCTGATTTTGCAGTGGTGGGTTCCCTACTGGACGCCGAGTCTGGCTGCGATCTCCTGGCTGATCAAGCGCCGCACGAAGATCAAGCTGGTCTATATCTGCCATAACGTTACGCCGCACGAGGAGAGCGGCACGCTGGACCACCGGCTGGCGTGGGTGGTGCTGCGTCGCGGCGACGGCTTCATTGTTCACTCGGAGCAGGATCGCCGCAAGCTGCTGGCGCTGCTGCCCAAGCCACGCGTCTGGCGCACTAACCTGCCGACCTACGAGGCGCTGCAACAGCTAACAGCGAACGAGGAGCAGCCATCGTCGGTGCGCGGCACGCTCAATCTCGACGGGAAGCAGGTGCTGCTCTTCTTCGGCTTTGTGCGGCCCTACAAAGGGCTGGAATATCTGATCCAGGCGCTGCCGCTGGTACGTGAAAAATTGCCGGATGCGCATCTGCTGGTCGTGGGCGAGTTCTGGACCGGCAAGCAGGCGTATCTGGCGTACGCCGAGCAGGCCGGGGTCGTCGAGCACATGACCATCGTCGACGAGTACGTGCCCAACGAAGATCTGCCCAGCTACTTCGCCGCCGCCGATGTGGTGGTGCTGCCCTACGTCTCGGCGACGCAGAGCGCGGTTGTGCAACTGGCGTTCGGCTTTGGCAAGCCCGTGATCACAACCCGCGTCGGTGGCCTGCATGAGGTAGTTCAGGACGGATATAACGGGCTGGTCGTGCCGCCACAGAACGAGGAAGCGCTGGCGGCGGCGATCGTCCGCTACTTCAGCGAGTCGCTGGCCGAACCGATGCATGAGCATGTTGCCCGAGAACGTGACACCGGGCGCTTCTCGTGGCAGGAAGTCGTTCAGGCGCTGGAAGAGATCGAGCGCGAGACGTCACAGCGCTAGCGACTCACGCCCATCCACGCGGATCAGGCTGTAGCCCAGACCTCAAGCTGCGGATACAGATCACGGTTGAGCCGTGACAGCGCCGCCAGCCGCGAAACGCCGTGCGCCAGCCGCTGAGCGATCAGGCCGCGCCGGAACTGGAACGGCAGCGGATACAGCCAGGCGTGGAAATATTGGTTAGACAGCGGCGGCGTGGTTACTTTGCCGACCGTCACATCCTTGAATCCGCAGTCACGGATCAGCGCTCGGAGGTCGGCCGGATCGAGCCATTGCAGATGTCCTAAGAAGTTCGTCGGCCGGCCCAGCAATTCCAGGTAGCGGCGAGTCCAGGGCTTCCCCAAGCCCAGCGGCACAGCCACACCGTAATGCGCCTCATACAGGGATGTGTAGTTGGGAGCCTGAGCGAAGAACAGGCCGCCCGGCTTGAGCACGCGCCGGATCTCGCGCAGGGTTTGCGATAGATTTGCAACATGTTCGATCGTCTGGAACGAGGCGACCATATCGACGCTGGCATCAGGTAAGGGCAGCCGCTCAGACGGAGCCTGAATCAGATTCAGCGGCAGATCGTTATCGGCGAAGAGGTGCCGCGCCGTCCACAGCGAGGCCTCGTAGCGATCGCTCGACGATTCGATCCCGACGACATCCAGTCCCAGCGCACAGCCCGTCAGCGTGAACAGGCCCATCCCGCTACCGATCTCCAGAAATCGTGACTGACGCGCTCGCTCCAGGCCCAGCCGATCAATAATCTG
>DASWTW010000210.1:0-12364 GCA_036401895.1 Herpetosiphonaceae bacterium
GCGACGGCCAGCAAGGGTGGGCTGGTCGGCACCCTTGAGTACAACACCGATCTCTTCGACGCCGCCACGATCCGGCGGATGGTCAGCCACTTCGAAACGCTGCTCGGCGCGATCGCCCGCAATCCCGAGCGGCCGATCGCGGATCTCGCTCTGGCGACCGAGGCCGAGCAGGCGCTGCTTGAGGCCTGGACGCCGCCGCTTGAGCCGTTCGACGACGCGATCTGTGTGCATGAGCTGTTCGCCCGACAGGCCGCGCGCACGCCCGACGCGATCGCCGTGACTCAGCGGACGCGTGACGGCAGCCAGCGCGAGCTAAGCTATGGTGAGCTGGATCGACGGGCGAATCAGCTGGCGCGCTACCTTCATGGATTAGGAATCGGCCCCGAGAGCCGCGTCGGGCTGCTGGTCGAGCGCTCGCCCGAGATGATCGTGGGCATACTGGCGATTCTCAAAGCCGGTGGCGCGTACGTTCCGCTCGATCCCGCGCTGCCCACCGAGCGGCTGGCGTTCATGCTTGAGGACGCGCAGATCGCAGTGCTGCTGACGCAGAGCCATCTCACAGCGCAGATCGAGCACCTGGACCGGCCTGCAATCGTGCTGCTTGACGACTGGTCGCCGCTCGCCGAAATATCGAGCGAGCCGCTGCCGGTCGCGGTTCATGCCACGAATCTGGCGTATGTGATCTATACCTCGGGCTCGACTGGCCGACCCAAGGGCGTGCTGACGACGCATCAGTCGGTGGTCAGCTATCTTGAGGCTGTGCAGCCGCTCTACCGGCTCAGCGCCACAGATCGCGTGCTTCAGTTTGCATCGCTCAGCTTCGACGCCAGCGCTGAGGAGATCTACGGCAGCCTGACCACCGGCGCGGCGCTGGTGCTGCGCACCGATGAGATGCTGGCGAGCGCGGGAATCTTCTTCGCCGCCTGCCGCGACTGGCAGCTCAGCGTGCTCAGCCTGCCGACCGCCTACTGGCATGAGCTGTGCGCGCAGCTTGCCGGCGATCCGGTCGCGCTGCCGTCTGATTTGAGATTGATGATTATCGGCGGTGAGCGCGCACAGTCCGCGCGACTGGCACAGTGGCAGCAGATCGCGCCTCAGGTGCAACTGCTCAACACCTACGGCCCGACCGAGGCCACGATCGTCGCGACCGCGTGGGAAGCCGAGCAGCCAGCCGATACTCTGCGAGAGCTGCCGATCGGACGGCCGCTGCGCAATGTGCAGGGCTACATTCTGGACGCGCAGCTGCGGCGCGTGCCGCTGGGTGTTCCCGGCGAGCTATGCCTCAGCGGCCCGGCGCTGGCCCGTGGCTACCTCGCTCGCCCGGATGTGACCGCCGAGCGCTTCATTCCCAATCCATTCGCCTCGCATCCCGGAGCACGGCTCTACCGCACCGGCGACCTGGCGCGCTATCTGCCAGACGGCACGATCGAGTTCCTGGGCCGCATCGACGATCAGGTGAAGCTGCGCGGCTTCCGCATCGAGCCGGGCGAAATCGAGGCCGCGCTGCTGGAACACGAGGCCGTACGTGAGAGCGCTGTGGTCGTGCGGGACGATCAACTGGTAGCGTACGTTGTCGGGGAACAAAAGAACAAAAGAACAAAAGAACAAGGGAACAAAGAACAAACAGAAAACCAAGAACCAAGAACCAAGAACCTAGAACCTAACTTTCCCCCTCTCCTATCGCAACCGACGGGTACCCTCTGGGTGCAGCCTGCCGAGGTTTGGGGAATGGGTTCAGGAGGTGAGGGCCTATTCACGAGTGAGAGCCTGTCCTCCATCCTTCGCACATTCCTCAGCTCCCGGCTACCGAGCTATATGCTCCCATCGGCGTTTGTGCTGCTCGACGCGCTGCCGCTCACAGCCAGCGGCAAGCTCGATCGCCGCGCGCTGCCGGCGCCCGCGAGGCAGACGGCGCCTGACCGCGCCTACGCTCCGCCGACCACGCCGCTTGAGCAGACGATCGCCGCGATCTGGCAGCAGGTACTGCATATCGAGCAGGCCAGCATCCACGATAATTTCTTCGATCTGGGCGGTCACTCGCTGCGGCTGCTTCAGGTGCAGAACCAGATCCGCACCCAGCTTGAGCGCGAGGTACTGCTGCCCGAGCTGTTCCGCCGCCCGACGATCCATGAACTGGCGCGGTATCTCGTGGAAACTGCTCTCGACGCCGGCGAGATAGCGAGCCCGCTACCACCGATCACGCGACAGCCACGCACGACGAATCAGTTTCCGCTCTCGTTCGCGCAGCAGCGGCTGTGGTTCCTGGATCAGCTACAGATGGACGACTCCAGCTACAATATTCCGCTGGCGCTGCGCCTCACGGGGCGGCTGGATCTCGCGGCATTGGAGCGCTGCTACCAAACGATCGTCGCGCGTCACGAGGTATTGCGCACCACCTTTGCGATCCCTCGGGCTGGCGCAGAGCCGGTGCAGGTGATCCATCTGTTCCAGTCACAGCCGCTCCCATTGCATGATCTCGGCACTCTGCCCGCGCCCGAGCGCGAGGCCGAGGCGCTGCGCCATACCGTGGCCGAGGCCAGCCAGCCCTTCGATCTCGCCGCCGGCCCGCTGGTCCGCGCTCAGCTGCTCCGGCTTGCACCTACCGAGCATCTGCTGCTGGTCACGCTGCACCATACCATCGCCGACGGCTGGTCGCTGGGCGTGCTCGTCCAGGAGCTCGTCGCTCTGTACACTGCCGATCCAACGGTCGATCCGCTGCCCGAGCTGCCTATCCAGTATGCCGACTACGCCGTCTGGCAGCGCGACTGGATGGAGGGCGCGATCTATCACCAGCAGCTCGACTACTGGCGACAGCAGCTCGCCCCGCGCGAGGACAGCCTGCCGCTCTTGCAGCTGCCGACTGACCGGCCGCATCCGTCGATCTACACCACGCACGGAGCCAGCCTGCGCCGAGCGCTGCCGCAGCCGCTGGCCGATGCCCTGCGCGATCTCAGCGCCCTGCACGGCGCGACGCTCTTCATGACGCTGCTGGCGGGCTTCTACACGCTGCTCTACCGCTACACCGGCCAGACCGATCTCGTCGTCGGCTCGCCGATTGCCGGGCGGCGACAGGCCGAGAGCGAGCGCCTGATCGGCTTTTTTGTGAACACGCTGGCGCTGCGCACGCAGCTTCAGGGCGAGCTGCGCTTCGGTGAATTGCTGCGGCGGGTCCACGAGACGGCGCTCGGCGCGTACGCGCATCAAGATCTGCCGTTCGAGCTGCTCGTCGAAGAGCTGCGCATTGAGCGCATCACGAATCGCACGCCGATCTTTCAGGTCTTGTTCGTGCTGCAAAACACGCCGCTGCCGGTGCTCGCCCTGCCCGATCTCACGATCCGCCCCGTCGAGGCCGCCAACAACACCGCCAAGTTCGATCTGACTGTGCAGATCTTTGAGGATAACGGCGCGCTGCTGGGCGACTTCGAGTACAACACCGATATTTTCGAGGCCGCGACCATCGAGCGTTTGATCGACCACTGGCAGACGCTGCTGGCCAGCATCGTAGCCGCGCCTGCGCAGCGCCTGGACGATCTCGCGCTGCTGCCGCCCGCCGAGCAGCATCTGTTGCTCCACGATTGGAACACCACCGCCGCGCCGTATCCTGCCGATGCGCTGGTGCATCACGGCTTTGAGCGCCAGGTCGAGCGCACACCCGACGCCGAGGCCGCGCTGATGATCGACGGCGATCGAGTCGTGGCGGCGCTGAGCTACGCCGAGCTGAACGCGCGGGCCAATCAGCTGGCCCATTACCTGCGCGATCTCGGCGTCGGCCCGGATCAGCCGGTGGGGCTATTTCTGCCGCGCTCGCTGGATCTGCTGATCGCCGTGCTGGCGATCCTCAAGGCGGGGGGCGCATATCTGCCGCTCGATCCAACATATCCCGCCGAGCGCTTGCAGTTCATGCTCGCCAACGCCGGCGCGCCCGTGGTGCTGACTCACGCCGCGCTGCGCGAGCGAATCCAGCCTGTGGACGCCACCAGCAGCGCCCGGATCGTTTGTCTGGATCATGAGCAAGCGCGGATCGATCAGCAGCCGCAGCACAATCTCGTCGACACTGCCAGCCCCGAGAATCTGACCTATGTGATCTACACCTCGGGCTCGACCGGCCAGCCCAAAGGCGTGGCGATGCCGCACCGGGCGCTGGTCAATCTGATGACCTGGCAGCTGGAAAAAACCGTGCTGCGCGAGCCGGTGCGCACGCTCCAGTTCGCGCCGATTAGCTTCGATGCATCGTTTCAGGAGCTGTTCACGGCCTGGGGCTGCGGCGATGCGATCGTGATGCTCCCCGACGAGCAGCGCCGTGATACGCCCGTGCTGCTTGAGATTTTGCGCGCGCACCGCATCGGGCGGCTGTTTCTGCCTTTCGTGGCGCTCCAGCAGATCGCCGAGACCGCGATCACCCTGGATCTGATTCCCGACAGCTTGCGCGAGATCATGACTGCCGGTGAGCAACTGCAAACCACGCGCTCGCTTGTGGCGCTGTTTCAGCGGCTGCCCCACTGTACGCTGCACAATCAGTACGGGCCGTCCGAGGCGCACGTGGTGACGCACTACACGTTGAGCGCGCAGCCTGCGACCTGGGCCGCGCTGCCGCCCATCGGCCGCCCGATCGCCAACACCCAGCTCTACCTGCTGGATCGCCAGCTCCGCCCGGTGCCGCTCGGCGTCGTCGGCGATCTCTACCTCGGCGGCGATAACCTCGCTCGCGGCTACCAGCAGCGCCCCGATCTTACCGCCGAGCGCTTCGTCCCCGATCCCTTCGGCGCAAAAGCTGGATCGCGGCTCTACGCCACCGGCGACCTGGCGCGCTACCTGCCGGACGGCAATGTCGAGTTTCTGGGCCGGCGCGATGCGCAGCTCAAGATTCGCGGCTATCGCATCGAGCTGGGCGAGATCGAAGCGGTGCTGGGGCAGCATCCCGACGTGCAGGCGGCCGTGGTCGTACCACATCGTCGCGTGCTGCCCGACGGCCTCACCCACGACACGCGCCTCGTCGCCTATGTCGTGCCACAGGCAGAACAAAGGAACAAACGAACAAGCGAACCAGCGAACCAAGAACCGAGACCCAAGAACCAAGGGGCCGAAACCTCCCCCTCGCCTGTCGCAACCGCGGGTGCCCTCTGGGCGAAAGCTTGGCGAGGTTCGGGGAAGGGGGGTGAGGGCCACAACCTCACGCCCGACGATCTGCTGGCCTTCTTGCAGCAGCGCCTGCCCGACTACCTCGTGCCGAGCGCCTGTCTCCTGCTCGACGCCCTGCCCCGCACGCCCAGCGGCAAAGTCGATCGCAAGGCGCTGCCCGATCCCGAGGCCGCCTTCCAATCAAGCGCGAGCTACGTCCCGCCGTCGACGCCGGAAGAGCTGAGCGTGGCCGCGCTGTGGGCCGAGCTGCTGGGGCTGGAGCAGGTGGGCATCCACGACAACTTCTTTAGTCTGGGCGGTCACTCGCTGCTGGCCACGCGCCTGCTGGCCCGGCTGCGCGTCGTCGAGCAGATCGATCTCCCGCTGCGCGCCCTCTTCGAAACGCCCACCGTCGCCGGTCTCGCTCACCAGATCGTCACCCTGCGCGAGTCGCTGGCGACCACGGCTGAGGCTGTCATCCCGCGCCAGCCGCGCACGACGAATCAGTTTCCGCTCTCGTTCGCCCAGCAGCGGCTGTGGTTCCTGGATCAGCTCGATCCCGGCGATGCCAGCTATAACATTCCGCTGGCGTTGCGGCTTACAGGCCAGCTCGATGTCGTCGCGCTGGAGCGCTGCTACCAGGCGATCGTCGCGCGTCACGAGTCGCTGCGTACGACGTTTCTGGTGCCCACGCCTGGCGCAGAGCCGGTGCAGGCGATCCATCCGTTCCAGCCGCTCCCGCTCCCGCTGCACGATCTCGGCGCGCTCCCCGCGACCGAGCGCGAGGCCGAGGCGCTGCGCCGGACCGTGGCCGAGGCCAGCCAGCCCTTTGATCTCGCCGCCGGTCCGCTGATCCGCGCCCAACTGCTGCGCCTTGAGCCTGAGGAGCATCTGCTGCTGGTCACGCTGCACCATACCATCGCCGATGGCTGGTCGCTGGGCGTGCTCGTGCAGGAGCTCGTCACGCTGTACACCGCCGCGCCAGGGAGTGATCCGCTGCCCGAGCTGCCGATCCAGTATGCCGACTACACAGTCTGGCAGCGCGACTGGATGTCCGGCGACATTTATCAGCAGCAGCTCGACTACTGGCGCCAGCAGCTGGGCGGCGAGCTAGCACCACTGAATCTGCCCACGGATCGGCCGCGTCCCGCGCAGCAAACACTGCATGGGGCCACCGTGCGCCACGTGCTGCCGCAGCCGCTGGTCGAAGAGCTACGCACGTTGAGCACCAGCGCCGACGCGACGCTCTTCATGACGCTGCTGGCAGGCTTCTACACGCTGCTCTACCGCTACACCGGCCAGACCGATCTGATCGTCGGCTCACCGATCGCCAACCGCACGCGACGGGAGAGCGAGAGTCTGATCGGATTTTTTGTGAACACCCTGGCGCTGCGCACGCACGTCCAGGGCGAGCTGCGCTTCGGCGAGCTGTTGGAGCGCGTACGCGAGGTCACGCTCGGCGCGTACGCACATCAAGATCTGCCGTTCGAGCTGCTGGTCGAAGAGCTGCGCGTCGAGCGTGACGCCAGCCGATCGCCGGTGTTCCAGGTCTTGTTTGTGCTGCAAAACACGCCGCTGCCGGTGCTCGCGCTGCCCGATCTCACGATCCACCCCGTCGAGGCCGCCAACAACACTGCCAAGTTCGATCTCACGATCCATCTAATCGAGGAGCATGGTGGGCTGACCAGCATCTTCGAGTACAACACCGACCTTTTCGATACCGCCACGATCGAGCGCATGACTGAGCACTGGCAGACTTTGCTGAGCAGCATCGTGGCAGCGCCTGCGCAGCGCCTGGACGATCTCGCGCTGCTGCCGCCCGCCGAGCAGCGCCTGCTGCTCCACGACTGGAACGCCACCGTCGCGCCCTATCCTGCCGATGCGCTGGTGCATCACTGCTTTGAGCGCCAGGCTGAGCGCACGCCCGAGGTCATCGCCGCGCTGTTTGTGGCCGACGATAGCCCAGTGTCCGAGATCAGCTATGCCGAGCTGAACGCGCGCGCCAATCAGCTGGCCCACTATCTACGCGATCGCGGCGTCGGCCCGCATCAGGCGATTGGATTGTGCCTGCCGCGCTCGCTGGATCTCGTCGTGGGGCTGCTGGCGATCCTCAAGGCGGGTGCGGCCTACCTACCCCTCGATCCGGCCTATCCCGCGGAGCGCTTGCAGTTCATGCTCGCCAACGCCGGCGCGCCCGTGGTGCTGACTCACGCCGCGCTGCGCGAGCGAATCCAGCCTGCGGATTCTGGCGGCAGGACGCAGATTATCTGCCTGGATCGCGCTCACGAGTCAATCGATCAGCAGCCGCAGGACACACCGCGTTGCACAGCCACAGCTGAAGATCTGGCCTATCTGATCTACACCTCGGGCTCGACCGGACAGCCCAAAGGCGTGGCGATGCCGCACCGCGCGCTGGTCAACCTAATGACCTGGCAGCTGGAAAAAACCGTGCTGCGCGAGCCGGTGCGCACGCTCCAGTTCGCGCCGATCAGCTTCGACGTATCGTGCCAGGAGCTGTTCACAACCTGGGGCAGCGGCGGCACGCTGGTGCTGATCTCCGAGGAGCAGCGCCGCGATCCGGCTGCGCTCCTGCCGATTCTCCGCGAGCATGAGGTTGCGCGACTGTTTCTGCCTTTCGTGGCGCTGCAACAGCTGGCTGAGACCGCGATCGCGCTGGATCTGATTCCCGACAGCTTGCGCGAGATCATGACTGCCGGCGAGCAGCTCCAGATCTCGTCTGCGGTCGCCGCCTTCTTCGAGCTGCTGCCCGAGTGCGCGCTGCACAATCAGTACGGGCCGTCCGAGACGCACGTGGTGACGCACTACACGCTGAGCGCGCAGCCCGCGACCTGGGCCGCGCTGCCGCCCATCGGCCGCCCGATCGCCAACACCCAGCTCTACCTGCTGGATCGCCAGCTCCGCCCGGTGCCGCTCGGCGTCGTCGGCGATCTCTACCTCGGCGGCGCCAACCTCGCCCGTGGCTACCAGCAGCGCCCCGATCTCACCGCCGAGCGCTTCGTCCCCGATCCTTTCGGCGGCTCAGGTTCACGGCTGTACAAAACCGGCGACCTGGCACGCTACCTGCCCGATGGACAGGTACAGTTCGTCGGTCGCAGCGATGCGCAGCTCAAGATTCGCGGCTTCCGGGTTGAGCTGGGCGAGATCGAAGCGGTGCTGGGGCAGCATCCCGACGTGCAGGCGGCCGTGGTCGTACCGCATCGTCGCGTGCTGCCTGACGGCCTCACCCACGACACGCGCCTCGTCGCCTACGTCGTCGCGCAGCCCGGCCAGCCGCTCACGCCCGACGATCTGCTGGCCTTCTTGCAGCAGCGCCTGCCCGACTACCTCGTGCCGAGCGCCTGTCTCCTGCTCGACACCCTGCCCCGCACGCCCAGCGGCAAGGTCGATCGGCGTGCTCTGCCGGCGCCGGAGGAAGCGTTCCAGACCACCGAACATTATGTCGCGCCGCGCACACCCGAGGAGGAGACCATCGCCAGCCTATGCGCCGAGCTGCTGGGGCTGGAGCAGGTGGGCATCCACGACAACTTCTTTAGTCTGGGCGGCCACTCGCTGCTGGCCACGCGTCTGCTGGCCCGGCTGCGCGTCGCCGAGCAGATCGATCTCCCGCTGCGCGCCCTCTTCGAAACGCCCACCGTCGCCGGTCTGGCCCATCAGATCGTCACCTTGCGCCGCGCGCTGGCCCAGGCGCAGGAGATCAGCAGCCCACTCGCGGACGATGAGATCGAAGGAGAGCTATGACCACGGTTGAATTTCTGGCCCAGCTTCAGGATCTCGGTGTCAAGCTGTGGGTCGAGGGCGAGCGCCTGCGCTACCGGGGATCGAAAGAAGCGCTGACGCCCGCGCTGATGAGCGAGCTGGTCGCGCGCAAATCCGCTCTGCTGGATCTGCTCAAAGCCGCGACGCCGGCGGTCACGATCCCACGGGCGCAGCGCGATCGACCGCTGCCGCTCTCGTTTGCCCAGCAGCGGCTCTGGTTCTTCGATCAGATGCAGCCCAACACGGCCACCTACAACCTGCCGATCGCGCTGCGGCTGGCGGGCGCGCTCGACGTCGCGGCGCTCGGCGAGACGCTCAGCGCAATCGTGCGCCGGCATGAGGTGCTGCGCACCACTTTTGCGCCAGGCCAGGGCGACGAGCCGATGCAGCTCATCGCACCAGCTCACCCAGAGGGTACCCGGCAGCCCTTGCCGCTGGTGGATTTGCAAGCGCTGCCGGAGTCTGAGCGGCTGGCGACTGCTCAGCGGCTGGTCGAGGAAGAGGGGAATCGCCCGTTCGATCTTCACAGCGGGCCGCTGCTGCGCACAACGCTGATCAAGCTTGCGCCCGACGAGCATCTGCTGCTGGCGACGATGCATCACATCATCAGCGACGGCTGGTCGCTGGGCGTGCTGGTGCAGGAGGTTGCGACGCTTTATCCGGCCTACACGCAGAAGACCGCGCCCCTGCTCCCAGAATTACCGATCCAGTACGCCGACTTCGCCGTCTGGCAGCGCGAGTATCTCTCCGGTGCGCTGCTTGACCGTGAGATCGACTACTGGCGGCGCCAGCTGGAATCGATCCCGCCGCTGCTTGAGCTGCCCGCCGATCATCCGCGCCCGCCCGTGCAATCATTTCGTGGCGCCGCGCACACCTTCCCGCTGCTGTCGCCGCTGAGCGCGCTCCACACGCTGAGCGAAGGCGCGGGCACGACGCTGTTTCAAACGCTGCTGACGGCGTTCTACACGCTGCTCTATCGCTACACCTGCCAGACCGATCTGATCGTCGGATCGCCGATCGCGGGTCGCACGCAGCCGGAGCTTGAGCCGCTGATCGGATTCTTCGTCAACACGCTGGTGCTGCGCGCGGATCTGTCGGGCAATCCGCGATTCATGGATCTGCTGCAACAGGTTCGCCGCACCACGCTTGACGCGCACGCGCATCAGCATGTCCCGTTCGAGAAACTGGTCGAGGTGCTGCATCCTGAGCGCAATCTGAGCTACGCGCCGCTCTTTCAGGTGATGTTCGTCTTTCAGAATGCGCCGTCTGACGTGCTGGAGCTGCCAGGGATCACGCTGAGCCCGGCTCCGGCGCCTACCAGCAGCGCCAAGTTCGATCTGATGCTGACGCTGGTGGAGAACGGCCCTGAACTGATCTGTGAGCTTGAGTACAGCACCGATCTTTTTGAGCCCGCGACGATTGAGCGCATGGCCGGGCATTTCCAGACACTGGTCGCCGGCATCGTGCGCAATCCCGACGCGCGCATCGCCTACCTGCCGCTGCTGACTACGACTGAACAGCAGCAGAGCCTGATCGACTGGAACCGCTCCGAGGCCGAGTACCCACGCGACGCCGCCGTGCATCAGCTGATCGAAGCGCAGGCCGCGCGCACACCCGACGTTCCCGCGATCGTCTACGAGGGCGAGAGCCTGACGTATGCCGAATTGAACGCACGCGCCAACCAGCTGGCGCACTATCTGCGTGATCACGGCGTGGGGCCGGATGTGCTCGTCGCGCTGATGGTGGAGCGCAGCCTGGAGATGATCGTCGGGATGCTGGCGATCTTGAAAGCCGGCGGCGCGTATCTGCCGCTCGATCCGAGCTATCCCGCCGAGCGACTTCAATACATGCTCTCCCACAGCCGTGCGCCGCTGATTCTGACTCAGGATCGCCTGCTGCGCCCAGAGGGCACCCGGCTACCCGAGCACACCGCGCAGGTCTTCCGCCTCGACGCCGACTGGGAGCGGCTGGCGGATCAGCCGCTCACGAATCCACCACGCACGGCGCAACCGGCGCATCTGGCCTACGTGATCTATACCTCGGGCTCGACCGGTCGGCCCAAAGGCGTGATGGTCAAACAGCAGGGCTTGATCAACCTGGTCTATGGCCTGCACGCCTACTTCGACGATCCCAGCGTGCGCAATGTGGGCCTGATCACGTCGATCAGCTTCGACATCTCCGTCAATCAGATCTTCCCGACGTTGATCTTCGGCCGCACGTTGCATATCATCCCCGATCCGGTGAAATATCACAGCCGCACGCTCGTGCGCTACCTCGACGCGCAGCAGATCCACCTGCTCGATGCGGTGCCGTCCTACATGCAGGCGGTGCTCAACGAGGTGGCGCCGGAGCAGCCGGCCAACGCGCTGCGCTACCTGCTGATCGGTGGCGAGAAGATCGAGCAGCGCCTGCTGCAATCGGTGTTTGGGCAGCTCGGCTCCACTGTGGCGATCATCAACATTTACGGGCTGACCGAGATCAGCGACATCAACATTCTCGGCCCGATTCGCGCCGCCGACGTGGGCCAGCCGATCACAGTCGGCAAGCCGCTGCAAAATAATCACATCTACATTCTGGACGCGTTCGATCAGCCGCAGCCCATCGGCATCGCGGGCGAGGTGTGCGTGGCGGGCGCGAGCGTGTCGCGCGGCTATCTGCATCGCCCCGAGCTGACGGCGGATCGCTTCGTGGTGTGTCCGTTTGAGAACAGCCAGGTCATGGTGCGTACGGGCGACCTCGGCCGCTGGCACGCCGACGGCACCGTCGAGATCCTTGGGCGGATCGATCACCAGGTCAAGCTGCGCGGCTTCCGCATCGAGACTGCCGAGATCGAGGCCGTGCTCGCCCAGCATCCACAGGTCGACGAGTGCGTCGTCGTCGCGCGCGAAGATGCGGCGGGAGATCAACGGCTGGTCGCGTACGTTGTTAAGAACCTAGAACCTAGAACCAAGAACCAAAACCTGGAGTCGGGTGGTTCTAGGTTCTTAGTTCTAGGTTCTGCCGACTTGCGCCAGCATGTCGGCGCACGGCTGCCCGACTACATGGTGCCCAGCGCGTTTGTGACGCTGCCCGCGCTGCCCAAAACACCGAGCGGCAAGATCGATCGCAAAGCGCTGCCGGCGCCGGAGCTGCACGCCGAGCCGGATGCAACCTTTGTCGCGCCGGTCGGCCCGATCGAGGAGCTGCTGGCGCAGATCTGGGCCGATGTGCTGGGCGTGACGCGTGTCGGACGCGACGACAACTTCTTCACCCTCGGCGGTCACTCGCTGCTGGCTACACAGATGCTGGCACGTGTGCGCGATGCCCTGGGCGCCGATGTGCGGCTGCGCGACCTGTTCGAAGCACCGGCGGTCGCCGGGCTGGCGCAGCGGATCGACGAGCTGCGGCACGAGCAGTACACGTCTGCGCCGCCGGTGGAGCCCGCCGATCGCACGCAGCCGCTGCCGCTGTCGTTCGGCCCCCCGCGCGT
>DASWTW010000211.1:0-12695 GCA_036401895.1 Herpetosiphonaceae bacterium
TCTCCTGAGTCGTGAGGCTGGCCTGGAACTGCGTCTCCACTTCCTGGCCGTCGTGTGCCTCGACCGAAGGTTTTACACGCTCCCAGACGGCTTTCGTTTGGTTTAGGCTTTCAGCCGCCGCCGTAAAGTTATTCGCCGCAACGTCCAGAATGATCTGGCGCTCAAGCACATCCAGCCGCCCGATATCCGCCGGCACCGCAGAATTGTAGAGCGCGAAAAGGTCGATCACGGCCGCGCTGAGATCGTTGGCGGATTGCATCGTTGAGGCCGCATCTTTGGACGCCGATGCAGTTTGGAGTTGGGCAAGCGCCGACGCCAGCGCGTCTTGATGCGCCTGGGTTGCGCCGTCGCCGGTGGCCTGCGGCTGGTATGCTTTCCAGGCATTCGCGACCGCCGTAACGTTGCCGTTGATCTTATCCCAGCCGCCGCTTGGCGCGACATCGATAATATCCTCCGCAGCCTCCTCGATCGTTTGGAGCGGGTCCGGCACTTCCGCCTGCTCCTTGGCTCCGCCTGTCGCCGGCCTACCGCACGCCGTGAGCAGCAAGCTGATCATAAGCAGCACATATGCAAGGCTATATTTGTTCATGCAGCAAGACTCCCTTAGACGATCAAGCTTGTTGTGAGCGCCGCCCGCCGGTATGACCCAGTGAGCGGCGCTCGTTGGATGTTCACGCGCCGGCGGGTGTGAGCGCTGGCTGGGTCGCGCCTTTGCCGAAGCGCAGATAGAGTGCCGGGACCACAAACAGGTTGAGCAGCGTCGACGTGATCAGCCCGCCCAGGATCACGATCGCCATTGGGTGCTCGATCTCATGGCCGGGAATGTTGCCCGCGACGATCAGCGGAATCAATGAGAGTCCCGTGGTTGCGCCGGTCATCAGAATTGGCGCCAGGCGCTCCTTGGCTCCACGCACAATCAGCTCCGGCCCGAACGCCATGCCTTCGACCTGTTCCAGATGCTGGTAGTGGCTGATCAGCATAATGCCGTTGCGCGCCACGATGCCCAGCACCGTGAGAAAGCCCACCAGCGAGCCGAGCGAGATCACGCCGTCGCTGGCAACCGCCGCCAGCACGCCGCCGACCAGCGCTGAAGGCAGCGTCAAAAAGCTGAGTGTGGTTAGTCGCCAGCTGCCGAACGAGGCTTGCAGCAGGAAGAAGATTCCGATGGCTGCCGCGATCGCCAGGTAGAACAAGCGACTCTCAGCCGCCTGGCGCTCGGCGTACTCGCCCAGCACCACCGGATGGTATTCGCGGGGAAACTCGATCGTTTGGAGCCGCTGCTCGACCTCGCGCGCCACCGCGCCGAGATCGCGGCCACGTACGTTTGCGCTCACATCCAGCCGCCGCGAGACCGCTTCGCGCTTGATCACGTTGGGCGTCGGCACAACGCGTACATCGGCGACATCTTCCAGCCGCACATGCTCGCCGCGAGGCGTGTCGAGCAGCAGATTGCGCACGCTCGACACGCTGTGCCGTGTGGCGTCGGTGCCGCGAATCCGAATATCGATCACCTTGCCGTCGCGGAAAACATCGCCGACCTCGATGCCGTTGACATACGAGGCCGCCGCGCGCCGCACCTCGCCGGGCGTGAGACCGTAGCGCTGCGCCCTCACCAGATCGACCTCGATCTCCATCTGCGGAATATCTTCGATATGCTCCTCGTGCAGATCGATAATCCCGTCGATGCCCTCCAGCGCCGCCTTGACCTCAGCCGATTTCTCGTGCAGCACATCGAGATCCGGGCCAAAGATGCGCACCACGATCGTCTCGCTGGTGCCGGTCAGCACTTCTTTGATGCGCTCCTTGAGATAGGTCTGCACATCGCGATACAGGCCAGGATAGCCGTCAACAGTTGCCTGAACGCTGGCCAGCGTGGCGTCGTAGTCGGCGGCCGGATCGACGCTGATCCAGTTCTCGCCGAAATCGATGCCCACGACCTCATCCGCTGCCAGCGCCCGCCCGATATGCGCGCCGAAGTTGCGCACGCCCGGAATATCGCGCAGCTCGACGCTGGCCTGCGTGGTGATGCGCATCATCTCCGGCAGCGACGTGCCCGGCTTGGTTAGCCAGTGCATCAGAAAATCGCGCTCCTTGAACGATGGTAGCAGCGACTGGCCCAGAAACGGCAGCACCGAAATGCCCGCCGCCGCGATCAGCGCGACCATCCCGTAGGCCATGCGCGGCGCACGCACGATCGGCTTGAGCAGACGATCGTAGCCGCGCTGGACCCACGGGAGCAGCGGCGACTCGCGCTCTTGTTCGGGTGCGTTGCGCAGCAGCAGCAGGCTCAGCGCCGGCGTGACCGTCAGCGCAACCACCATCGAGACGAGCAGCGCGATCGCGTAGGAGAAGGCCAGCGGCCGGAAAAACGCGCCCGACAGCCCTTCCATGAAAAAGACCGGCCCGATCGCCACGACTTCGATCAGCGTCGCGTAGACGATCGCGTGACGGACCTCAAGCGAGGCTTCCAGAATGATCCGCGCGATCGGCGTGGTGCTGCCTTCCGCGCGATGCTGCCGCAGCCGGCGCACCACGTTCTCGATGTCGATGATCGCGTCGTCCACAATGTCGCCCAGCGCGATCACGAAGCCGGCCAGGATCATTGTGTTGATCGACGCGCCGCGCCAGTAGAGCACCAGGCCGGCGGCCACCAGCGAGAGTGGCATGGCCACCAGGCTGATCACGGCTACGCGCCAGTTGTACAGAAACGCGATCAGCACCAGAATCAGCAGCCCTGCGCCGATCAGCAGCGACATCGTCAGATTATCGATCGCGGTCTCGATAAAAGTCGCCGGCCGAAAGATCGTGGAGTCCACCTCGATGCCGGTGAGCGCGGGCTCAAGCTCTTTGAGCGCGGCCTCGACGCCCTGCGTCACCTCCAGCGTATTGCCCCACGGGAATTTTTCGACGATCAGCAGCAGGCCCGGCCCGTCGTTGATCACGGCGTCGCCGATCAGCGGCGGATGCGCGACCTCCACCGAGGCGACCTCGCCCAGCCGCAGATCTTTGCCCTGGATCGGCACCTGGGCCATGCCTTCCGGCGAAATGATCGGCAGCACGTGCTGAATGTTGAGGCGCTGGTTGGGCGTGTCGACAAAACCGCCGGTGCCGATCGTCGCGCCCTTGAGGTAGGCCAGCAATCCGACATCCAGGCCGCTGGCTGCGGCGTCGGAAACCTGCTGAATGGTTACGCCGCTGGCCTGGAGCTGCTCCGAGTCGAGATGCGCCACGATCTGTTTTTTGCGCGCGCCCCAGATCGCGACGTTGGCCACGCCGGGTACGTTCATCAGGCGCGGCGCGATCTTCCAGCGCACGACCTCCGACATATCGATCAGCGACATCTCGTTCGACGACAGGCCGATCTTCATCAGGCGGCTGGTCGACGAGAGCGGCTGGAGCATTACCGGCGGCGTGGCGACACTCGGCAGTGTACGCACGACCTGCGCCAGCCGCTCCTGCACCAGCTGTCGCGCTTCGATCAGATCCGTGCCGGGCTTGAAGATCAGCAGGATCGAGGATAGCCCAGGAACCGACTTCGAGCGCAGAATATCGAGGCCGGGCGTGCCGTTGAGCGCTTGTTCCAGCGGCACGGTGATCAACGACTCAGTCTCGGTGGTCGAAAGGCCCAGCGCCTCGGTTTGAATCTCGACTCGCGGCGGCGCGAACTCGGGAAACACATCCACGGGCATGTCGCGCAGCCGGACGATGCCGAAGAACATCAGCGCCGCCGCGCTCGCGATCACCAGAAAGCGCAGGCGCAGGCTTGAGGCAACGATCCAACGGAGCATGGTTGGAAACCTCCTCGCTAATGTCCGACGCCGAATTCGGTGCCGTACAGCTCGGCCACGCCGACCGACACGATCTGCGTGCCCGCGTTCGGACCTCCTGCCAGGATCGCGTTGTCGCCGTCGATATAGTCGACTTCGACGCGCTCACGCACAAAGGTCAGCGGCGCGGGATTGGTGTAGACCCAGGTTTCGCCGTGCAGGTCATAGATCACCGAGCTGTAGGGAATAACCGTTCGCTGCATCCCGCTGCCCGCCAGCACCAGCTCGACGCGCACGCGGTTGCCGGGGATCAGGCCGTGATCCGTGCCTTCGACGGCGTAGAAGAGCGCTTCTGCCGCTCCATTGGCGGCTGCTGGAGAATCATCCAGCTTCGCGCCCACGCCTTTGGTGTCGGCGGTTTTGGCCAGCGGCAGGATCGTGGCGGGCTGGCTGCGATCGATCGTGTCGAGATCGCCGGCCGAGAGCGGGACGCGCACCCAGACCTTGCTGGCGCTGGCGACACGGCTGGTCGTGCCCGAGGCGGTCGTCGCGCCGGGTGAGGTCACAACTTCGCCGCCGACCGTGCGCTTACGTGTGACTTGCTCGTCGCGAACGGCGGCCGTCTGGATGTTCAGGCGCCGGGCTGCCTCCGCGACGAGTGTTACCTCGCTGAGATCCGTTCCTGCGATCGGCTTGACCTCGGCGGGCTCGGGTTTGCTTACTGTAGCGGCCGGTGTCTGACCGCAGGCCGAGAGCAGCCCGGCGACGATCAGCCCCGCAACAATCCATAGTTTATTGCGCTGCATCTTGGTGCCTCCGGTGCATCTAAAACTTAAGTCAGCTGCGGCTCGGGTGACGGACCCAGCGGAACCTGCTCGCTCGACGTGTCACGCGCCGGCGCGGCTTTGGCGAAGCGCAGATAGAGCGCCGGGACCACGAACAGATTCAGCAGCGTCGAGGTGACCAGCCCGCCCAGCACGACGATCGCCATGGGCCGCACGATCTCATGGCCGGGTATGTTGCCCGCGATGATCAGCGGCAGCAGCGCCAGGCCGGTCGTCGCCATGGTCATCAGGATCGGCACGAGACGCTCTTTGGTGCCACGGATCACCAGCCCAGGCCCGAAAGGCTCGCCCTCGGCTTCTTCCAGGTGTTGATAGTGGCTGATCAGCAGGATGCCGTTACGTGCCGCGATACCCAGGATCGTCAGGAAGCCGATCAGCGAGCCGAGCGAGATCACGCCGTTGCCGATGAACGCCGCGACGAGTCCGCCGACCAGCGCCGAGGGCAGCGTCAGGAAGATCAGCGTCGCCAGCCGCCAGCTGCCAAAGGCCGCTTGCAGCAGCAGGAAGATGCCGATCACCGCCGCGATCACAAAGCCGAGCATCCGCTGCTGCGCCGCCTGGCGCTCGGCGTACTCGCCCAGGATCACGGGATGGTATTCAAGCGGAAAGTCGATCGCCTGGAGCCGCGCCTCGACATCACGCGTCACGGCGCCGAGATCGCGGCCCTGCACGTTCGCGCTCACGTCGATGCGCCGTGACACGCCCTCGCGCTTGATCAGGTTGGGCGACGGCACGATCCGCACGTCGGCGACATCTTCCAGCCGCACATGGGCGCCGCTGGGCGTATCGATCAACAGCTCGCGGATGCTGGTCAGGCTGTGACGCGTGTCGTTTGTGCCGCGCACCACCACCTCAAAGACTTTCTGCTCTTCAAACAGGTTGCCGACTTCCAGGCCGTTGACCAGTGTCGCCGCCGCACGCCGTACCTCGCCGGGCGTCAGGCCGTACTGCCGGGTCCTGGCCAGATCCGGCTCGATCTCGACGGTCGGCTCGTCGACTTGCAGCTCAGTCCGCAGATCGACAATTCCCTCGATGCCTGACAGCGCCTGGTTCACCTCGGCCGCTTTGGCTCGCAGCCCGTCGAGGTCAGGACCAAAGACGCGCACCACGATCGGGTCGCCGGTGCCGGTCAGCGCTTCGCGGACGCGCTCGTCGAGGTAGCTCAGCACGTTGCGCGAAACGCCGGGATAGCCCGCGACGGTGGCCTGGACCTGCGCCAGCGTATCGTCGTAGTCGGCGGCGGGATCGAGGCTGACCCACAGGCCGCTGGAGTTGATGCCGACGATCTCATCGCCGGTCACCGCCCGCCCGATGTGCGCGCCGAAGTTGCGCACGCCAGTGATGCTGCGCAGCTCTTGGCCGGTCTGCGTCGTGATGCGGCTCATGGCCGGCTGCGAGGTGCCGGGCGCGCCGATCCAGCGCACCAGCAGATTGGTATCCTTGAGCGACGGCAGCAGCGACTGGCCCAGGAAGGGCAGCACCAGCAGTCCGGCGATCACGAGGCCACTCACGATCAGGTACGCCAGTCGCGGGCTGCGGATCGTGCGCGAGAAGAGGCCGGTGGAGCGGTGCTCCATCCAGCGGACCAGCGGCGGCTCGCGGCGCTCTGCGTGGGCAGATGAGAAGAGCAACAGGCTCAGCGCGGGCGTGACCGTCAGTGCGACAGCCATCGAGGCCAGCAGCGCCAGCGCATACGAGAGCGCCAGCGGTCCAAAGAACGCGCCGGACGCGCCTTCCATGAAGAAGACCGGCGTGATGGCCAGCACAATAATTACCAGCGCAAAGCCGATCGCGTGGCGCATCTCAAGCGAGGACTCCAGCACAATGCTGGCGGTCGACGCGTCGTTGCCGTCGACGCGCCGGTGCCGGAGCCGCCGCATCATGTTTTCCACGTCGATGATCGCGTCGTCGATGATCGCGCCGAGGGCGATGAGCAGCCCGGCCAGCACCATCGTGTTGACGGTGGTACCGCGCAGGTAGAAGACCAGCAGCGCGGCCATGAACGATAGCGGGATCGCCACCAGGCAGATCAGCACGATGCGCCACTCAAGCAGAAAGAGCGCCAGCGCGAGCAGCACCAGCACAAAGCCGATCAGCAGCGACCAGGAAAGATTGCCCAGCGCTTGCTCGATAAAGGTCGCCGGCCGAAAGATCGTGGGGTCGATCTGGATGCCGGAGAGGCCCGGCCGCAGCTCGTTCAGCGCGGCTTCGAGATCTCTGGTAACTTCCAGCGTGTTGGCACCGGGAAACTTTTCCACGACCAGCAGCAGCCCACCGCCATCGTTGATCACCGCATCGCCGATCAGCGGCTGGTGATCTTCGACCACATCCGTCACCTCGCCCAGCCGCTGCGTGGTGCCGTCGACGGTGACCTGTGCCAGGTGCTCGGGCGATACGATCGGCAGGACATGCCGAATGCCGAGCCGCTGGTTGGGCGTGTCGACAAATCCGCCGGTCACACCGGGCGTTGCCGCGCGCAGGTAGCTCAGCGGCGACACCCACAGCGCGTCACCGGAGGTGCGGATGATCTGCTGGAGCGTGACGCCATTGGCGCGCAGCCGCTCAGGATCGACCTGCACCTGGAGCTGGCGCTCACGCTGGCCCCAGATCGCCACGTTGGCCACGCCAGGCACGCCCATCAGACGCGGGCGGATTGTCCAGCGGGCCAGCACCGACATCTCGATCGGCGAAACCTCCTGCGAGGAAAGGCCGATCAGCATGACGCGGCTGGTCGACGACAGCGGCTGCAGCATCGTCGGCGGCTTGGAGACATTTTTGGTCGGCAGTCCCTGCACCTGGGTCAGCCGCTCCTGGACCAGCGCACGGGCGCGCATCAGGTCGGTGCCCGGCTCGAAGATCAGGACGATCGAGGAGAGGCCGGGGATCGACTCGGAGCGCATGGTTTGCACCCAGGAAACACCGTGCAGAATCTCCTCCATCGGCACGGTGATCAGGGACTCGACCTCCTTGGCAGAAAGGCCGAGCGCCTCGGTCTGGATCTCGACATAGGGCGGCGCGAACTCGGGGAAGATGTCGACCGGCATGTCGCGCAGACGGATGAAGCCAACGCTCAGCAGTGCCACGGCGATAACAAGGACCAGAAAGCGAAGCTTCAGGCTCGACTCAACGATCCAACGCATCATTGTTGGAACCTCCTCGCGTAGCTGTACTCCCAGCGTGCTACTGAACCGGCGTAGTAGCTGGTGGAGCATTCCGCATAGCTCCGTGGTGTTCCTGGCGTCCTACTCGGATCGCGGATGGAGACGAGCGGCGTGAGCGGTGCGTCTGTGGCTGGGGAAGGCGGTAGCTCCATGCGGCTGGATATTAGACGAGATGCGGTTTTTGATCCTATTTAGACACGACGAACGTTTTTGGCTTAGCTCAGCGTATGATTGGTTCGCTGGCGCAATTTTTTGCCGCATTGAAGCAGCGCCATGCTGTCGGCGCGCAGCAGTGACGGCGGCAACCGTGCTCAGTTGTGCGATCCGTAGCCAAAAACGATGCTGCGGTGAAAATCTGGAGTGAAGGTTGTAAATCGTGATCGATGAACAGTGTTCAACACGGACACTCGCCGATCGAGCCGTCCAAGGCGCGATTCAGCACGGCGCGTTCAGTCGCTGCGGGGCGAGAGACTGCGTCACGAATACGTTCAGGGGCTAGACTCAGGCTGCGAGTAATTTCCAATCGGTCGATCGGTCAGCGGTTGGAGCGCTGAATCTAGGAAAAGAGGAATGTACAACCTGTGCGGTTTAGTATACGTCGTATGTCAATCAAAAATCGGTAAAAGCTGCTCTGCTCATGTGCGAATCCACGAGCGATAATGAATGGAGCGACGGCTTGGCGACATAAATGACCGCCGTCGGGAATGAAACCCGACGGCGAAGATATATTCAAGCTATGGCTGTGTGATCGAAGCATCCTGCCGCTACGAGCCGGGACCGCCCGCGCGGTTTCTACCAGAATGCTCTGGTGGTAGGCGCTGACCAGCTTTTGGAGATCTTCCAGCTGGCCGCGCAGCATCTGCCCGGTGTCGGTGGCGGCGATCAACAGTCGGCGTGGAAACGTCGCGCTCTGCTTGATCTGCGGCGTCATATCGCCGCCTTGGGCATCGCGCACAGCTAAAGTTCAGGGTTGCCGTCAGGAGTTAGGCCGTCGTCATGGTGCTGGTGATGGTTTGCAAGCGCTCAGCGGCCTTCAGCCCGGCCAGTTCATCGGTCAAGGTGGCAAGCAGTGCCTCCAATCGGGTGCGCACCGAGGCGACGACATACGACGGTTGAATATGGGCATGGTGTTGGTTCCGCACATGCTGACGCATGACCATCAGCGCAGCGCGGTAGGACCCACCGTCGGCGGTGTGCGGGCTGGGATCATGACGTGGAGGAGCGTGGCGAGTTCCGTCAGGTCAAAGGGTTTCGGGAGCAGGATGATCCCCCGCAGCGTCGCCAGGTCCGGGGCGAGGTGCGCCGGGATCGCGCCACTCATCAGGACGATCGGGATGGTGAAGCCCTGCTGCTGGATCGCCGCCGCTACGTGAATGCCCGAGCGGTGCGGCATGACCACATCCAGGACCGCGCCGGTCAAGCTGGAGCCGTGGGTCTGCACCGCCGTTAAGGCGGCTGCACCATCGGCGACCACCAGGGGCGTCGCCTGGAGCGAGGTAATCAGGCGGCTGATCAGTGTGCGGATGAGGTCATCATCCTCGGCCACTAAAATCACCGCCACGGGCTCCGTCGCTGGGAGGGTGTCGTTCGGCATGGTCACACACTCCTTTCGTATCCACGGGACCCAGGGGCACGCGGTTAGCCGCATGGGAACCAGGGGGCACCAACCCAAACCGTCGGGGTGCCCGCCGGCATCAGCCAGCGAGCGGAGTATCTCAGGATACCATACTGCGGCGGCGGTGGAGCGCCGCCGGGATGCGCCATCGGGTCGGCAGTGGATGCTGGGGCGCGTGCTGGAGCCGCCGACGGCACCCCGACGCCGCCGTCACGTATCGCAGTAGCGATGCGTAATCGCTACCAGCAGGTCATAGTCCAAAGGCTTCGGCAGAAACGCCTCGATCGGCAACTGCACGACCTCCGGGCGCAGGCGTAGGTGGGCGGAGAGCAGGACGACGGGAATGTCTTTGAGGAGCGGATCAGCCAGTTTCGCGTGCAGAAAGGCAATCCCATCCATCACCGGCATCATCACATCCAGCAGAATCAGTTTCGGTAAGGTCGGCGTCTGGTGGAGATAGGCCAAGGCCGCTGCCCCATAGGGCGCGGTGGTCACCGTGCAGGCTTCATCTTCCAGGACCTCGCTTAACAGATCGCGGATGTCCGGTTCGTCATCGACGACGAGGACTTGGGCGGAGAGCGGAGCGATGGTCATAGCGGGCGACTCCGTGGTCGTAGGGGCATGCGGTACCAGTTACCGGATGCTGCCCCTGATCTAGTAGGGAATGTGCCACGTTGGAGTTCGTCTATCGTACACCTACATGTACCGATAATCTCAACTGTCTTATACTACTATGCAGCACATCTATCTTTTCCTTCTGTTCATCGTTGGGGTAGCCCTGAGCAGCCCCAGCGCCCGGATCATCGCCCAGCCGGCCGCGCCGCAGCTCCACGTTCGGCAGGACGCCGCTGGCGTCCGTGTCACCGGCGCCGGCGACACCGCCGCGACCTGGCCAACCGTTGCGATCGGCGGTACCGCGATCCCGGCCCAGCTTCTTGTTGTGAACCTTGCTCACAACACACCAGCACCACCCACGATCACCAGCCTGGACTGTCGCCCGTGGGTTGGCCAACTGAAGCCAGCCCCACGCCCGATCCCGGAGGTGAACGGGCTCGCCCGCCCGGATCTGACAAGACCCAGCAGCACGACGATCCCCGCTGCGCCGATCACCCTGTTCCGCGAGAGCCGCAGCCGTGGGCAGCACATCCAGGTGTGGGCCGTCGCCGGCGTCTTCGAGCATGCGGGTACGCGGTGCCACCTCACGCGCCTTGATGCGCTCATCCCCGGCGCGACGCTGATCGACGATCTCCAGCTGGCCAGCGCCGCTGAGGAACGACCAACCAGCGCGCCAGCATCCAATCCGGCCGCGAGCCGGCACGCCCTCACGATCCGGGTCCGCGCGGCCGGGATGCAACGCATCAGCGGCGCGCACCTTGCCCACCTCGGCGCGAGCCGCATGCCGTTTGATCCGAGTAAGCTCCAGCTGCACCGAGGCGGCCAGCAGGTTGCCCTTCAGCTGCTCGGTGCCGAGGATGGCCGCATCGACGCCGGCGCCGAGCTGCGGTTCTATGCCCCAGATCCGGGCGATCGGTGGAACACCACCGCTCCCTACTGGTTGACCTACGAGTCAGCGCCAGGCCAACGCATCGAGCGCCAGGGCAGCGGCCCAGGAATGAGCCCGCAGCGGACGACCGGAGCGGAGGCTGGGCGCTGGCAACCACGCACGATCTACGACTCAACACGGCCCGGCCCCGACGGCGATCACTGGTTCGCCGACGCGCTGCGCAGCGGCCCAGACCAGGAGGCCGAGGCGATCACCATCCCCCTCACGACCACCCTCCCGATCGCAACCGGCTCCGTGACGATCACGCTCTCCGGCAGCGCGTCCACCACAGGCCCGCATCAGCTGGAAGTGACCGTCGGCACGGCGACGGCCAGCACGAGCTGGGCGGGAACCGGCGATTGGAGCGAGACGATCACCCTGGACACCGAGTCGACGACGGCCACGATGGCCCTGCTGCCGGCCGCGGCGGCAGATCAGGTGCTGCTCGATCAGGTCACGTGGATACGCCCGGTTGCGCTCGCCGTGGACGAGCGGGGCGCAACCTTCCAGGGCGAGGCCGGGAGCTGGCGCTACCAGCTCAGCACCATCAGCGACGACCAGGCGCTCTACGACGTGACCGACTCAGCCCAGCTCGTGGCGATCGCCGCCCAGGGCGGCAGCTTTGCGGCCGGGCCGGAGGCCCACCGCTACCTGCTCACCGGCTCCGACACGCTGCACATGCCTGAGGTACAGCGGCACACATCGATCGATCTCGTGACACCCCGCCAGGCCGACGCGGTGTACGTCGCGCCGGCAGGCTTCCACACGGCGCTTGCGCCGCTGCTGGCGCATCGCCGAGCGCAGGGCTACGCGGTCGCGCTGATCGACGTGGCCGAGATCTACAACGGGTGGAGCTACGGCCAGGTGGAGCCCGAGGCGATCCGGCGCTTCATGCAGCATGCCGCCGCGACCTGGCCGCATGCGCCCGAGGCCCTGGTGCTGGTCGGCGATGGTACGTCAGACCCGCACAACTATCTGGGCCGGAACAATGTGAACCACATCCCGCCCTATCTGGCGATGGTGGACCCATGGCTGGGTGAGACGGCCTGCGAGCCGTGTTTTGGGCAGCTCGACGGCGACGATCCGCTGGACGATGCGCTGCCGGATGTGGCCGTGGGGCGGCTGCCGGTCAAGACTGAGGCCGAGCTGGCGGCGCTGGTGCAGAAGCTGATCGCCTACGACACGGCTCCAGCGGGCGGATCGTGGCGCGGGAAGGCGGTGTACATCGCCGACAACCCGGACGGCGCGGGTGACTTCGCGAGCTTCGCGGAGCTGAGCGTGGCGGAGCAGCCGCCGGGGATGGCGGTCGAGCGGGTGTACTACACGCCCTCAGTGGACGCGCGTCCAGTCAGCGGGAGCATCGCCGATGCCCGCCAGGCGCGAGCGCGCACGCTCACAGCACTCAATCAGGGCGCGGGCCTCGTGAACTACGTCGGGCACAGCCACGTCTGGCAATGGGCCGTGACGGACCCAGCGGTCACGCCGTCGTATCTGCTCGGGCTGTACGATGTGGACGCGCTGGCCAACGAGGATCGGCAGCCGATCGTGCTAGAGATGACCTGCTTGACCTCGGCCTTTCAGCAGCCGGCCTATAGCGGTACGACCATCGACGAGCGCCTGGTACTGCATCCAGCCGGCGGCGCGATCGCCACCTGGGATCCGACCGGACTCGGCATCGCCCACGGCCACGATGCGCTCCAGCGGGGCTTCTACCGGGCGCTGTGGAGTAAACCAGCCGGGACGGCCACGCTGGGCGAGCTCACG
>DASWTW010000212.1:0-6306 GCA_036401895.1 Herpetosiphonaceae bacterium
CGCGCGCGACAGCTCATCGCGCAGGCGCAGCATCACCGAAGACTCCTGGCCGGCCGCGCTGATACGCAGCGTTTGAAACGCGTTACGCGCATGCTGCGCGCGCACCTCGGCGATCAGCTTGAGCAGCGTATCGAACGCGGATTGTCCCAGCAGCGCCTTGGGACGCGGCACGGCAAAATAGTGCCGTGTGTAAACAGCCAGCACAGTGCGCAGATCCAGCAGCGCGGCCGGATCGCCACTGTAGCGGATCGGGATCAGACCCTCGCGATAGCCCGGCTCGATCGTGACGTAGCTTCTCAGCCGGCGCTGTAGCTCGTCGGCGGCGATCGCCTCCAGGCCGGGGATCACCTCCACCTCGTAGCTGCGCGTCTCCTGCGCGGGGGGAGCAGATCTTGGCGTACGCTTAGGTCTCATGATCGATCACCGAATGTTGGATATGCACAGATCTCATGGTGTCTTTGAGCTAGCAAACTTCTCGCCTCCATCGTTTATAGGCCAGCTATTGTACCTATTCTTCGACCAGCCGCTGCAACAGCCGGGTTGAGACGCAACAAGCTTTTTACAATTGCTTAATCTTCGCTTAAGTTGCGCCGGCTACAATCCTCCACGAAACCGAGTAGCGACTGCCTGCTGATCCAATCAGCGTGCGCGCCACTCTCGCCTCTCGCTTATGCTAGAGCAGCATTCAAGCTTCGTCACAGTTCGCACTTTCAAGTGAGCAGCTATCCAGCGCGGCAGCGCTACTCGTTCCACAAACCGAAAGGGAGATCTCAGTGACGAAAATCGATCGACGAGCATTTCTGCGTGGTACTGCTGCGGTCGGCGGCGCGGTGTTTGGACTGGAAGGCTTGATCGCGCGCGGCGCGAGCGCGGCTCCGCGTCACGGCGTGGGCTTTGCGGCCAAAGGCGCAGGCGGCTATGGTCCGCTCTTTCCCACAGCGACCAATAATACCGGCGAGACGCTGCTGGCGCTGCCCGAGGGCTTTCAATATAACCTGCTGAGCCGTGTCGGCGCGCCCATGAGTGACGGCAGGCTCACGCCGCCCGCGTTCGACGGTATGGCCGCGTTCGCTGTCGACGGGAAGATCCGGCTGATCCGCAACCATGAGGTGCGCAACAGCCGCGGCACGCCCGGTGCTGGCATCGGCGATCAGTCCAAATCCTACGATCCGCTGGCGGGTGGTGGTACAACGACCTTGATCGTCGACCCCCAGACGCGCACGCTAGTCAGTGATTTCATCAGCCTGAGCGGCACGCTGGTCAACTGCGCGGGCGGACCGACGCCCTGGGGCACCTGGATCACCTGCGAGGAAACAACGGCCGGCAAATCCACCGGCTTCGCGCAGAATCACGGCTACTGCTTCGAGGTCAGCGCGCTTGCCAATGGGCAGACGACGCCGGTAGCGCTCAACGCGATGGGCCGCTTCGTTCACGAAGCCGTCGCGATCGATCCGGCGACCGGCATTGTCTACGAGACCGAAGATCGCGGTACCGCCGGCTTTTATCGCTTCATTCCCAGCCAGCCCGGCAACCTGGCGGCCGGTGGTCGCTTACAGATGCTGGCGATCAAAGACCGGCCTGGCTACGACACACGCACCGGCCAGCGCGTCGGCAAACCCCTGCCGGTCACCTGGGTTGACATCGCCGATCCCGATCCGGCTAACGCCGACGCCAACAGCCTGGCGGTGTATCAGCAGGGCCTCGCGCTGGGCGGCGCGACCTTTGGACGGCTGGAAGGCTGCTGGTACGGCAACGGCAGCATCTTTTTGAACTCGACGGACGGCGGCGATCAAGGTTTGGGCCAGGTCTGGGAGTACCGGCCACGCGGCAACTCCGGCGGACAGCTGATCCTGCTCTTCGAGTCGCCGAGCGCCGATGTGCTAGACGCGCCCGACAACCTGTGTGTCAGCCCGCGCGGCGGTCTCGTGCTCTGCGAAGATGGCGATGCCGATCAGTTTGTACGCGGCCTGACCACTGACGGCCGGATCTTCGACCTGGCGCAGAATCTGGTGGTGCCCAACAATGCCAGCGAGTTCGCGGGCGCAACCTTTAGCCCCGACGGCGAGACCTTGTTCGTCAACATCCAAACGCCCGGCCTGACCTTCGCGATCTGGGGTCCGTGGGCCGGCGGCGCGCTATAAGTAATCTTTCGCCTCACACTCCGCCAGGACGATCGTCTCCCCACACGGTCGTCCTGGCATTTTTATGCGGTGTTCCGATGCTGATCCCTAATTACTCATTTTCTTAACAAAGACTTAACCTTCTGACCTATATCAGCTATACTTGACCTGGCACGCGGCAAGCCCCCACTTGCCGGACACCACCCACGGCCATTCACTCGCTAAGCTCTTCCCATTTGAGAAGTGGCATGCTCTTCCTTGCCACGATCGCGATTTTGAATCGAAGCCTGATGTAACCCTCGGCTCTGTACCAGAGCGCAACAAACAAGGAGGTTCGAGTGACAAACATCGATCGACGAACGTTTCTGCGCGGCAGTGCTGCTCTCAGCGGCATGATCTTTGGGCTGGAAGGCTTGATCGCGCGCGGCGCGAGTGCGTCTCCGCATCACGGCATGGGCGTTGCGACCAAAGGCACGGGCGGCTACGGCCCGCTTTATCCCACGGCGACCAATAATACCGGCGAGCTGCTGCTGGCGCTGCCTGAAGGCTTTCAGTACAACCTGCTCAGCCGCGAAGGCGCGCCCATGAGCGATGGCAACCTCACGCCGCCCATCTTCGACGGCATGGCCGCGTTCGCTGTCGGCGGCCAGGTTCGTCTGGTCCGCAACCACGAGGTGCGCATGCCACCCGGCGCGGCGTTCGGCGCCCCCTCTCGGTCCTACGATCCGCTGGCGGGTGCCGGCACGACGACGCTGATCGTCGATCCCCAGACACGCACGCTAGTCAGTGATTTCATCAGCCTGAGCGGCACGCTGGTCAACTGCGCGGGCGGCCCAACGCCCTGGGGCACCTGGATCACCTGCGAGGAGACAACCGCAGGCCACGCCAACGGTTTCGCGCAGCAGCATGGCTACTGCTTCGAGGTCAACGCCTCGGCCAATGGTCAGACAACGGCGGTAGCGCTTACCGCGATGGGCCACTTCATCCATGAGGCGGTCGCGGTTGATCCCGACACCGGCATCGTCTACGAGACCGAAGATACCTACAGCGCCGGCTTGTATCGTTTCTTGCCCAACCAGCGCGGCAATCTGGCAGCCGGCGGTCGCTTGCAGATGCTGGCGATCAAAGACCGGCCCGGCTACGACACACGCACCAGCCAGCGCGTCGGCAAGCCCCTGCCGGTCACCTGGGTTGATATCGCTGATCCCGATCCCGCCGACGCCGAGTTTAACCCGTCGGCAGTGTATGAGCAAGGATTCGCGCAGGGAGCGGCAACCTTTGGACGGCTGGAGGGCTGCTGGTACGGCAACGGCAGTATCTTTGTGAACTCAACCAATGGCGGCGATCAAGGGCTGGGGCAGGTTTGGGAGTATCGGCCACGCGGCAGCTCCGGCGGCCAGCTGATCCTGCTGTTTGAGTCGCCGAGCGCCGACGTGCTGGACGCGCCCGACAATTTGTGTGTCAGCCCGCGCGGTGGTCTCGTGCTCTGCGAGGATGGCGCCAGCGAACAGTTCGTGCGTGGCCTGACCACCGACGGACGAATCTTCGATTTCGCGCAAAATCTGGTGCCGGATAGCAGTTGGGCCGGCGAGTTCGCGGGCGCAACCTTCAGCCCCGACGGCCAAACGCTCTTCGTCAACATCCAGATGCCCGGCCTGACCCTCGCGATCTGGGGTCCGTGGGCCGACGGTGCGCTGTAAGTAATCTTACGCCTCACACTCCGCCAGGACGATCGTTCCCCGCCCGGTCGTCCTGGCTAGCGCCTGAGCGTCTCGGCCAGCTTCGCGCCCAGCTGCTCCAGACTCTGGAGGTTATGCACCGGCAGGAAATCGTCGACGTGCGGTAATGCGGCCTGAAGCCCACGCGTGAGCGGCTGGTAGCCGGGCATACCCAGCAGTGGATTCAGCCAGATCAGCCGGTACGATGTGCGCTGAAGCCGGGCGATCTCGCGGCCCAGCAGCTCGGGATCGCCGCGATCCCAGCCGTCGCTGATCAGCAGCACGATCGCGCCCCGGCCGAGCACACGCCGGCCCCACTTGAAATTAAACTCTTTGATCGCGTCGCCAATGCGCGTACCGCCGTTCCAATCCTGCACGGCGCTGCCAACCTCGCGCACGGCCTCGTCGATGTCTTTGTGCTCCAGCATCCGCGTGATGCGCGTCAAACGCGTGCCGAACACAAACGTCTCGACATCGCGCAGGCCAGCGCTGATGGTATGGACGAATTGCAGCAAGATGCGGCTGTAGCGATCCATCGAGCCGCTGATGTCGGAGAGCACGACGAGCGGTCGCTGCTTGAGGCGGCGGGTTTTATGCCAGAGGATCAGCGCCTCACCGCCACTGCGCAGCGTCTGCCGCATTGTTCGCCGCGTGTCGATGCGCCGGCCTTTGCCGCTGGTCCAGCGCCGAACCGGCCGCTCAGCCATGCGGTAGGCCAGCTGCGCGATCAGCAGCCGCGCCTGATCCATCTCGTCGCCGGTGAACTGCGCGAAGTCTTTCTGGCGCAGCTGCTCGCTCCGGCTATACGACATCTGGACCTCGATCTCTTCCCGCTCCTCGACCGGCCGCTCGTCATCCCGCGCGCGATCCGGCCGCTCGCGCTGAAGTCGCCGGGGAATGAGCACCTCTTGTACGCGGTTGTCGGGCAGCGCAATGCCGCCGGGCTTGCCCTGACGCTGCGAGGCCCAGAAAAACTGCCAGGCCTCGTCGAAGAGCGGCAGATCTTCTCGCCGCCGAATCAGGAGCGTCCGGCAGGTGAGGTACACATCCTCGCGCCGGCCAATCTCGACATGCTCCAGCGCCGCCAGCAGATCCAGCATCTGCCCGGGATTGATCGCCACGCCGAACTGACGCAGCAGCCGGCCAAACGCCAGCAGATGATCGAGTAGATGATGTTCAGTATGTGGCGCGATGGTCATAGGCAGGTCTCTCGTTTCTTGAATAGGCCCTCACCCCTGCGTTCCGAATCATATGGCCCTCACCCCCTGCCTTTCAGGCATCCCCCTCTCCCGCTGCCGCAGGCGAGGGGGAAAGAGGTTTTCTGGGCTTGAGCTTGTTCTACTCATTGATTAACCAGGTGTTGCCGGATCGATTCCAGAACTGTTTCTACATTTTGCATAACTTGTACATTTGTATAACGAATAACTTGGTATCCAAGCCGCTGAAGTATTTCACTTCGCTGCGCATCATACTCAATCTGTTGTTGATGAATAGGTCCATCGATCTCAATAACCAAAAACTTTTCAAGACAACAGAAATCAACAATAAATCCGTGGATCGTATGCTGGCGACGAAACTTAAAATTGCCGATCTGTCGATTCCGCAATCGCCCCCACAGCACATCTTCAGCCTGTGTCTGCCCTTGCCGAAACTGGCTTGCACGTTCTTGCTTAACCTGAAACATTCGCCAACGGCGAACGTTTGGATCTTTAGGCATTTCTGGTACCCTCAGATGAATGACTATTTCCTAACCCCTCGCCTGCCGCAGCGGGAGAGGGGTGCCGCGTGAGCGGCGGGGTGAGGGCCAGACAACCTACTCTTCAGGCGTATAGTTGATGTAGGCGATGCCGCGCACGCGTAGCAAAGCCAGGAACTCAACACGATTAATCCCAAGTAGCTGTGCGGCCTTACCCGAAGAGATCTGGCCGTCTGTAAAAAGCGATAGCACGAGCCACTCGTTGAGGCGGCGTTGAATCTCGCTCTGGTCGAGCCCGAATTGCAACAGCGCCGTAGGAACGCGCACCTCAAAAGCTGTCTCAGCCATAGCTAGCTCCTCCAAATAGGTGATACATCTTCAGTCTTCAATCATACTTCCTCGGTTCTCGGTTCTGGGTTCTCCGTCCCCTTTGTTCCTTTGTTCTTTGTTCTCTTGTTCTTTGTTCTCCGCTACTCCGCCTGCTCCACCAGCGAGCGTACGCCGCGCTTGCGCACCGCCTCGATGTCGTCCTGATACTTGAGGATCGCGCCGAGCGTATCTTCAACGGTCTCCACGTCCAGCGCCGTGCGATCCAGCGCGGTCAGCGCAGCGACCCAGTCCAGCGTCTCGGCGATACCAGGCAGCTTATACAGATCCATCTGGCGCAGCTCATGCACAAACGCCACCACCTGACGGCTCAGCCGCTCGTCGATGCCGGGGACGCGCGCATGGACGATCTCGATCTCCTTCTGGATCGAGGGATAATCGATCC
>DASWTW010000213.1:0-10409 GCA_036401895.1 Herpetosiphonaceae bacterium
GCCGCCGTTCTTGCTGCCGCCGCCGTCGATCATCAGCGGCATCGTCAAGCCGCCGGTCGGATCGTCGGCCGTGCGCTTGTTGCGCGTCTGGTTGATCGAGATCTGCTCGATCTGCCGGACCAGGATCGGCACATCGGGCGCGGTCTGGGTATAGATCAGCGGCTCGACCGGCGTGTCGGGATGGCGATACACCACAAAGGTCGAGGAGCGAATACCGTAGAGCAAAAGCACCGCCGCCACGGTGAGCGCCGCCAGCCGGCCAACCACGCGCCAGCCAAACCAGCTGCTGACCGTCAGCAGGCCAAACATGCACAGGCCGGCGAAGATCACCGGGATCAAGCCCTGAAGCCGCGATCGCAGTCCGTCGACCGTCTGGGACGCGCCCGAGAAAGCATACGCCGCGACCAGAGTCGAGCTGACCAGCAGCAGCGTCAGCAGCGGCACCGTCCAGCCATAATCGTGACGAAGCTCGCGCCAGGGCACGCGGTTGATCAGCAGGCCGAGCACCCAGGCCGCCACCAGCGAGGCCGGCAGCGAGATATGCGTCAGCAGCCAGGGCATTTTCTCGCCGGCCCACGAAAAGCCGACGAACGCCTGAATGAACCAGTAGCCCAGGAAAAAGACCAGCAGCGGCGGCGTCCAACTCGTCGCGGGCGCGTGATGCCCATTGGCGATCGGCTCGTCGTCCAGGATCTCAGCGTGGCCGTCGCCGTTGGTGCCAGTCTCGCGCGTCGATGCGCCGACCTCCGTGCGATTGGCGAAACGCCGGCGCAGACCCGCAAAGAGCAGCCAGCCGACGCCGACCAGGCCAAAAAGCATCGCCAGCAGATCATAGATCGGCAGCAACATCAGGTAGTAGAACCACGGCTGCTCGCCGCGCGCAAACTCATGCTGAGAGCCGAGCCAGTAGTTGATGCCCTGATACCAGCCGTCGAGAAAGCCCTTGGGATAGGCGAAAAACGTCGTGAAGAGCAGCGTAAAGATCACCAGGAACGTCGCCAGCGCCACGCCGTACACGCCGCGCTCGTTGCGCCAGGTATCGCGCAATCGCTCCAGCACAACCGGCTCGCGCTCCCAGGCCAGCGCCATCGGCAGAATCAGCAGCGTGCCGACGCCCAGCAGCAGCACCGGGCCGAGCAGCCGGTGCAGCACGCTGTACAGACCGGGCGACTGCGCCTCGGTCACGCCGATCGTCAGGCCGACCAGCACGAGCGAGATCGCCAGCGCCGACGCCACAGCCAGGAAGAAGACACGTGGCCGCCACTCCCAGAGCATACGAAAGCCCAGAAAGCTGCCGCCGATGAAGAGCAGAATAAAGACTAGCTCGTGCGTTGCCCAGGTGAGCGCCAGACCTGCCAGCGCCAGCGACAGATTGGCGGCGCCGCCGTCGCGGATGAACTTGAAGAGGCCGACGACCATAAACAACGACCAGAGCAGCACCAGGGCGTCGTGACGAGCAAAGCGCGTGTAGTAGAGCAGCGACGGCGATACCGTCATCAGCACCGCCGCCAGGAACGCGCCCTTGCGCCCAATAAACGATCGCAGCGTCCAGGCCATCGGCACCAGCCCGATGCCGGCCATCGCCATCGGCAGCCGCGACTGAGCATCGCCGACGCCGAACAGGAAATACGAGAGCAGCGTCAGCACATAGAGCGACGGCCCGTGATACACCGGATCGTAGCAGTAGGTGTCGGACTGACCGCCGCCCGCGCAGGTGAACGGCCCAAGCCCATTGAAGAACTTGTAGCTCATCCAGGCATGGATCGACTCGTCGTGGTGCATCGCCTTGACGTCGAGCTGCCAGATATGCAAAAAGATGCTCAGGCCAAAGAGCAGCACATACAGCAGCATCTCGGTGTCGATCCTGTCGAAGCCGAAGCGGCGATCGAGAGGCGAGCGACGTGGCGCGATCGTGGTCGTGTAATCGTTTTGTATCATACGCTCAAGCTTTGGTCCTTCAGCGCGGCAGGCTTTCAAAAAGGTGAATTATTGATTCTATACGTCGCACAGCGCGAATAAGATGTCGTTACTCCTCAGCGCCGGCGCCGACATTGAACTCGGCGGCGACCTCAGGTCGTACAAACAGCGTCCAGTTGGTCGAGCCCAGCGCGGACGGCACCTTGCGATCAAACCAGAACCGCCAGTAGTCGCCCAGCGCCTTGCCATCCCAGGGACGGCTCATGAGCCGGCTCAGCAGCGAAGATCCCTGCGGATCGTTGCCGCAGTAGCTATCGCTGGCCGGGAAGCGATACACCTCGCACTCGGGAAACCACCAGCGCAGCGGATATTCCTGACGAAGAAAGCCGGTCAGATTGTCCTCGTTCGCCGGAACATTCTCCGAGAGCATAAAGACCGCCTGCACTTCCTCGTCGATCGCATCGATCTGCGTGCCGCGACTGCCGTCAGTCTGCGTGTAGTTGCGCAGATACCAGTCCCAGACCGTCTCGTTGTCGAAGCGGATCGGCAGATCGAGCTTGCCCGTGCGCAGCAGCGAGGCTGAGCGCAGATTGTCGAGCGCGCGCGGCACATCCGGCGAGGTCTGGACAAAGACCATCGGCTCGACTGGCACATCGCCGTTAACAAACGAGAGCCGGATCGAGCTGCGCAGCGTAAAGAAGACGCCAAAGGCCAGCGTCAGGCTGAGCAGCGCTAGCACCGCCGGCCGTAGCGAGCGATACAGCGCAAACATACCCGCTACCATCAGCGCCAGAAAGGCTAGCGCCAGGATCGGCCAGGCAGCCGCCAGCCGGGTCGCCTCGGCATCTCGGATGATCGACGTAAACTGGTTGAAGACCAGCAGCAGCAGCGTGCCCGCCATGCCGGTCAAACCCAGCGCCAGCGACTCGAAGCCGCCACCCGCAGCCCAACTCCAGACCCGCGCCAGCGCCCAGGCGCTTAGCAGCACCAGCGGCAGCGCCACATGGATCGTCAGCCAGGGCATTTTCTCGCCGGCCCAGCTATAGATCGCCAGCGCGCCGAGACTCCACCAGGCCAGCAGCACCGGCGCAAACAGCAGCTTCTCAGCCGCCCACTCATGCTCCGCAGCATCGGCTGTGTCGTCGCGCCTGCGGAACAGCCGCATGATACGACCGGCAACCATGCCCAGGCCGATCGGGCCGAAGAGCAGCAGCAGCGGCTCGTAGACTGAAAGCTGGAACAGGTAATAGTGCGGCGGCTGGCCTCCGCGCTGCACCTCGTGCTGGCCCAGCCAGTAGAGGAACGAGCCGGAGACGCCGGTGATCAGTCCCGCGATGTTGGGCGACAGCGGATTCGACAGGAACGCTGTGTATTGCAGGGCATAGATGACAAACGCAATGCCAAACGCGATCGCCCACTGGCGACCAGGAATGCGATCCAGCGCGCCGATCAGCGTGCCGGTCGGCGCGGTATCGGCAACCTGTCGCCAGGCGCTGCGACCATCCGCGCCGCGCCTGATAAAAATCAGCACGATCAGCGCGCCGAGCAGCAGCAGTGTGCTGATCAGCACCAGCAGACTCGCGGGATGTCGCAGCATCGGGCCAATGATCTGACCGACGTTGCGGGCGTAGATAATCAAATTATTGTCGGGCTGATGCCGCACCAGCAGCGCCTGCTCCGGGGTCGGCAGCGGGATCGGGCCAGCGTAGCGCGGAATAACCTTGAGCGCCACGATCGCGATCGCGCCATAGGCCACGATCAGCCAGAAGAGCCGGCGCGCAACCTGCCAGACCACCCAGACCGCCACAAAGCTGCCGACGATCGCCAGGAAAAGATAGAACGTTTCCATCGTCGTCAGCATCAGGCCCATCGCCGCAGCCAGCGTATAGTGCCAGACCGGACGCTCGGTCGCGATGTAGCGCAGGATGGCGATCACCGACAGCAGCTCAAAAACCACCGCAAAAATATCGTGGCGGATGAAGCGGCCGACATACAGCACCACCGGCGAGAGCAGCAGATACGCGCTGGCGATCAGCGCCGTGCCGCGTCCAAGATCGCGGCGCAAAAACCACGGCAGCAGCGACAGCACAATGCCGAACAGCGCCGCGCTGAGCCGCGCCGTGAAATCGCTATCGCCGAAGATGAAGTATTGCAGCGCCGTGAAGTAGTACAGAAACGGGCCGTGCAGCAGCGGATCGTGGAGGTAGCCCTGGTTCTGGTAGATGCGCCAGGAGTAGGCCGCGTGCAGCGTTTCGTCGTGGTGGAACGCGCGATCGCCGAGCAGATACAGATGGCTCAGCACGGAGAGCACGCCGATCAACAGATACAGCATCTGCTCGACCGTGAGACTCCAGCGCCGTGGCTCGGTCAGCGCGATCGATACATGAGAAACTGGTGGACGCTCAGTTGGCGGAGCAGTAACAGCCATAAGCTCACGTGACTCAGCAGGGCCGAGTCGTTGATATGAAATAAAGATAATGCTGGACCAGCATTGTAGCGTACCGACGCACGCATGACAAGCATTATGCTTACTTATTTTGACACAGGGTGGAGAAACCGGCGACATTTTGCGGCTCTCAGGAGCGAATGCGATCGCATTGAGGCAGGCGGGAAGCCACGCAAATGCGACTTTCGGTCAGCGGAAGTACCAGCCACGCCGCCCCAAACGAGCCGCACAACTCATGACCGGCGCGAGCTCAGAAGATAGCTAGCGTGGCCGCCGCGCCTCTTGCAGATCAAGAATCTGTAGGCCCGAGGGATCGTCGTCGAGATAGGGCTGAGATTTATAGTGCTGCACTTCCTGGATCTCGTGCACGATCTTGCTCATCTGCCGCAGCGCCGCGTCGATCATCTCAAGATCCTGGCGCTGTGGCGGCGTGAGCGTTGTGCGCAGCAGCAGGCTGACCAGGCCATGTGCGGCCGTGAGCGGCTGTCCCAGGTTGTGCGCTGCCGCGCCCGCTGTCGCCAGCATCGCCCGGTCGCGCTCCTGCTCAAGCACGCGCTGGTGCATCTTGCGCAGCCGAACGAGCACGCGCACCCGCGCCAGCAGCTCGTCGTTGTAGAAGGGCTTGGACAAGAAATCGTAGCCGCCGCGATCCAGACCCTGCGCCACAAATTTCGCGCTGCGATCCATCGCCGAGAGCAGCAGAATCGGCACGTCGGCGGTCGCGGGGTTGGCTTGCAGCCGCGCGCACAGATCTAGGCCGTTGCCGTCGGGCAGCTGCACGTCCAGCAGGATCACATCCAGCTGGTTGCCGGCGATCAGCTCGTTCGCATCGCCGAGGGAGCCCGCCAGCAGCACGGTGTAGCCCTCGTCTACCAGCAGCTCGTCCAGCAGCGTGGCGATCGCAATATCATCTTCGACGACCAGGATGGTAGCCTCGGTTGGTGACATTGTTCTGCTCATTCGGCTCACATCATTGTGGGAGCAAGCATAAACAGCGGCGTTAAACGCCTCAAGGACCCAGCAGTAGCCGAGCCCTTGAGACAAGAGAAGAGAGGAGAAGGAGATACCGCGATTATAGCACGCGGCACGGAATTTGCAATAGGCAGTTTTTCCCTCCCAGATCAGCCCTCTCCGCTTGTCTCAGGCTCCTTCGCTGTCGCTTCGCTCCGCTCAAGCCATGCGCTATACGCATCAGGAGTATCTATATCAAGCAGGATGCCACCATCCGTAGTATCGAACCAACGAATGGATTGCTGGTGAGCTTTGAGCACGTTGCGCGCGCCCTGGTCGCCGCGAATCGCTTGCAGTTCCGCGAACAGGCTGCGATCGAAGAGCACGGGGTTGCCGCGCTGCCCCTCATGGCGCGGCACCACGATCGGCGGCTGCTCGCGCCGATACAGGTCGATCAGCGCATCGATCGTCGCGGGCTGAAGCAGCGGCTGATCGGCCAGCAGCACCAGCGCGGCTGAGACTGACTCGTCCAGCGCGGCGATGCCGGCGCGCAGCGAGGTACTTTGACCGTCGAGAAAATCGTCGTTGCGAATGATACGCACAGCCAGACCGTCCAGCGCGGCGATTAGATGCTCGGAGCGATGGCCGGCCACGACGATCAGCTCGTCGAGCTTGGATTTCAAAATCTGCTGAGCAACAAAGCGCACCAGCGGCACGCCCTGCCAGGGCAGCAGCAGCTTGGGCTGGCCCATGCGCTGCGATCGTCCTGCTGCCAGCAGCACGCCCGCGATCATGTGCTAACCGGACCCAGCCGCTTGCCGCGCCGCACGGCGATCATCTCGGCCAGGATGCTGACCGCGATCTCGGCGGGCGTTTTGCTGCCCAGCGGCAGCCCGATCGGGCCGTAGATGCGCTCAAGATCTTCGGGTGGCACGCCCGCATCCAGCAGCGTCTGCTTGCGCTTGGCCTGGGTTTTAGGGCTGCCGAGCGCGCCGATGTAGCGCACGGGATACTTGAGCGCGATCTGCACCGCTGGATCGTCGAGCTTGGGGTCGTGAGTCAGCACCGCGACATAGGTCGAGCGATCCAGCCGCAGGTTGGGCAGCGCCTCGTCGGGCCACTCCACCACCAGCGCGTCGGCGTCGGGAAAGCGCTCGTCGGTGGCAAAAGTGCCGCGCGGATCGACAACCGTCACCCGAAAGCCGAGCTGTTTGGCGCAGGTTGTCAGCGGAATTGCCGTATGCACCGCGCCCACGATGATCAGATGCGGCGGCGGCGGATACACCTCGATCAGCACCGTTACCGCGCCCTGACTCGCCGTGTAGGAGCGCGACTCGCTGGTCTCGGCGTCCAGGAGCGCCAGCGCATCGGCCTGCACCTGCGCGTCGAGATCCGCGTCGCCCAGGGAGCCCTGCCGGCCGCTAGGATCGATCAACAGCTTGGCTCCCAGCGACTCCCCTTCGATCACCGTCGCCAGCGCGACGGGCCGCTCTGCTGCAATAGCTTCTCGTAGTGTGTCGAAGATCATAGGCTTGTTATAGCGCATCGGGACGCTGCACGCAACGTCCCGATGCAAACTCTCGCTCGGTTTTGTTTTCGATTACCAGTCGAGCCGCTCCACAAAAACCTCGATCGTGCCGCCGCAGGCCAGGCCAACTTCCCAGGCCTGCTCGTTGGACACGCCAAAGCTCAGTAGCTTGGGCTGTCCGGTTTTGAGCGCGAGCTGGCACTCTTCAAAGACCGCACCCTCGATACAGCCGCCTGAGACCGAGCCGGCGATCGCGCCGTTCTGGCTCACCGCCATCTTCGATCCGACCTGGCGCGGCGCCGAGCCGTAGGTGCGCACAACTGTCGCCACGGCCAGCGGCTCGCTGCGGTCGCGGCACTCGTCGATAAAAGGCAATACATCCTGGATCATATTCTTCTCACTGCTGGCTGGGAGCTTCGCGCACGGCGTCGGCGAGCTGCTCGGCAACCCGACCGGCCGTGTTGTGTTTCAGCGGCTCGGTCACAATCTCGCGCTCGGGCACACCGTGCTGCTTGTGGTAGCGCCGCAGCGACGTCTCGTCACGCTGCACGTCGGCCTCCCAGTAGGTCACGCCCGCCGCGTCGGCCTCGGGCTCGGCTGAGCGCACAATCGCCCGGCCATTCTTGGTATCGCACTCCACGACGGTCAGCGGCTCGTCCAGCGATTGCACGCGCTCGACAATCCGATCGGCCGTGTCGCGCACATTGCCACCGGGCTGCTGCGGCTTGACGTGAATGCCGCGCACGCCGACCGCGTAGCGCTCGCTCTGCTCAACATCGATGCTGACCGCGACATCGCCGCTGTCAACCGTGACGATTCCTTCGCCGCGACCGGCATGTTGGCGCAATTGGTCTGCGACATCTTTCGCTATGTTGTTTGAGTTACTCATCGCAGTCTCCTGCTTTATGTATAGCATTGGCTATGCCAACCTCAGCCGGCGCGGCGCTCCACTAATCGATCCGCCGCTCGCCGTAATCGCGGCCGTCGAAGCTCAGCAGCCGCTTCTTCTCATCCACGACGGTCTCCAGATGCACCGGCCGCGTCCAGATCTTGTGCAGATTCTTCAGCGTGTCGCGCGCATAGTCGATACGCAGATCGACGCCCTCGTGGCGATGGCGCAGATACAGCTCGCCGCGATTGCCGTAGTTACCGTCCTCGACGTAGATGAACGGCTGGCCAAAGTTCGTCAGCCGGTAAAGCAGCTTCTGCTTGATCTCCTGGAATTCGCGGCTGGCGATCTCGTACAGATCTGTGTCTCGATTGTACTTGAAGCTGAAGAGCTTTTGCTCAAAGACAAACTCCGGCGTCAAGAACTCGTCGATGAAGGTGATGTCGTTGTGGAACTTGCGCACCTCGAAGAGCTTCTGTCGCCCAAGATTGGTTTTGGTGTCCCAGGCACGCTTGGTGGCGAAGTCCTCGCACTCGTCGTACTCTTTGCCGAACTTGCCGCGATTCCAGCGATCCTCGATGTCGCGCAGCAGCTCAAGGCCCAGCTTGTAGGGATTCAGGCGGCCGGGACTTGTCGCCACGACTCCCGAGTGATGCTCGGCAAAGTCTACGATCTCGGAGGCGCGCGCCGCCTTCTGGGTCATGATGTTGGAGTGCCAGAAGCTGGCCCAACCTTCGTTGAGTATTTTTGTCATCGCCTGGGGCGCGAAGTAGTACATCTCATCGCGGACGATCTCCAGCACGGTATGCTGCCAGCGCTCAAGCGGCGCGTAGTTGAGCAGAAAAAGCAGCACATCCTTCTGCGGGCTTTCCGGGAACTTGCGGTAGCGGTTACGATCGGCCTCCTGCTTCTCGCGCTGCTCACGCAAAAACTCCGGCGGATTGATGTACTGCTTCATGTAGGGCTGGCTGACGGGCAGGCCCTCAGGCGCGAGATCCGGCTGATCTTCTTCCGTCACCGGCACAAACGTCTGCGCCTCGGGACGGCGAATATACGGCGCGTGGTAGTCGATCAGATTTTCCAGCGACAAACACACGTCGATAAAATCTTCGACCGGATCATGGCCGACACGCTCGATCGCCTTCTGGATGCGCACGGCATGATTGGCCATCGTATCCAGCATGTGGCGATTGGTATGCGAGAACCAGAAGTTATTCTTGAAAAAATCGACGTGGCCGGTGACATGCGCCATCACCATCTTCTGCGTCGTCATCTCGTTGCCTTCGAGCAGATACGCATACGACGGATTGTTGTTGATGACCATCTCGTAGATGACCGACAGGCCATAGGTGTGGCCTTTGATCATCTGATCAAACTCCATGCCGAACCGCCAGTGCGGATAGCGCGTCGGGAAGCCACCATACGACGCGACCTCGTAGAGCGTGCGGTAGTCCAGCACCTCAAACGAGATCGGGAAAAAGTCGAGGCCGTAATCCTTGGCGTAGCCCTCGATCTCCTCCCAGGCAGCTTGCAGATCAGGTGGCAGTTTCGTATTACGCATAGCTTATCCTGAGAACCTAGAACCCAGAACCTAGAACCAAAGAGGAGCTTCCTAGGTTCTAAGTTCTAAGTTCTAGGTTCTTTACTTGCCTTTACCCAAAAAGTCCTTGATCGAGTCGTAAATGTCGTCGCGGTCGGCGATCTCCGAGATCACCAGGTTTTCGGCGCCGCCGAGATACTCTTCCAGATCGTGCGCGAACCGGCCCGAGCCATACAGCGAGCGGACCTGCCCGTAGCAGAACAAGTTGATTTTGGGCAGCAGGTGGTTGCGCAGCACATCCACACACTCGCGGGTATCGCCGCCACCCCAGTTATCGCCGTCCGAGAAGTGGAAGCAGTAGATGTTCCAGTCGTCGGGCGGGTAGCGCTCCTCGATCAGCTTTAGCGCCAGCTTGTAGGCCGAGCTGATCTTGGTGCCGCCGCCTTCGCGCAGGTGATAGAACGTTTGCTGATCGACCTCTTTGGCCGCCGCGTCGTGGACAATGTAGCGAATATCGATCGACTTATACTGCGAGCGTAACCAGGTCTCGATCCAGAAGGCCGTGATGCGCACCAGCTCTTTTTGCTCGGTGCCCATCGAGCCCGACACGTCCATCGCATAGATAATCACGGCGTTGGCCTCGGGCAACATCGTGGTCTTCCAGGTGCGATAGCGCATATCGTCCTTGATCGGCACGACCACCGGATCGTCGGGGTTGTACTCGCCGGTCGCGATCTGCCGCTTGAGCGCCTCGCGATACGATCGCTTGAAATGCCGCAGCGAGTCCGGGCCAACCTTGGCGATACCAGTGTAGCGATCCTTCTCGGCGATAATATTTTTCTTGCCCTTGGGCGTAATATTCGGCAGCTGAAGCTCCTCGGCCAGAATCTGCGCCAGCTCCTCCAGTGTCACATCGACCTCGATCGTGTGCTGCCCGGGATCTTCGCCGGCATCGCCCTGCCCATCCTGCCCATCGCCGCGCCCGATCGGATCGCCGACGTTGCCCTCGCCCTGCCCGACGCCGCCCTGCTGCTTCTGGCCAAAGCGAAACTGGGGAATATCGATCTGCGGCAGCGGAATCGACACGTAGCGCCGCCCCTGCCGGCCGATCATCTCGCCCTGCGACATATATTTGCGC
>DASWTW010000214.1:0-34529 GCA_036401895.1 Herpetosiphonaceae bacterium
TCTTCGATTTAGACGTTTAGGAAATGAGTAGACATAGAGGAAATTGACAATAAATGGACGATATTTCGGATTGCGATTCCACCATTCAGCTAATTCTTCATCTGAAAAAACACTTCGCTTTCGGCATAACCTGATGAATTGTTCCAAGTTAGCAATATTCTTGACAATATTTTGAACAATACCAATGGTTGTTGTAACAGAGGTATAGTAAGCGCTTCCACCAGATTGTGTTCGGTAAAATACAATAATATCACCTGTTTTCAGGCTTCTCTCTATGGAGCGAGAGATATAGACTTTGCTTATAGCATTCCTATTAGGGCGACTTTCAATAAAGTCGTTAGGAGACTCTGTACGAAGTATTGAGTCTGGAAATAGCTCTGTATGATAGTCCGGCCAAATAGGAACAATGAATTTTCTTGTGTCCTTGGGAACGAAGGGATAAGTAAGATTAGGGTGGGCTACATCTACTCGCGGCACAAAGTCACGAACATATACAAGCTCATCGCCTGCATTTGAAGATTTCGTTCCGTGAAGTCGGAAGCCCCAATCTTGGAGGAGATAGATAAGCCGTTCTTGATCTACAGTCCGTTTGAAAAGAGTAACATAAATTTCTTCTACTTTGAAACGTAAAGCATTATCGAATACAATTTTTAAGAAGCGTTCTCCTAGTTTATAGCCATTTGACGATACCTTGAAAGTTCCTATTTTGAGGCGGCGCTTCGGCCCAAACTTTGGTTCAATATCAGAATAATTTTCATTGAGTTGTTCTTGCTTTACATACAGAAATGCAAGCAATTGATTGTCTTCTGCTTTACATATATAAGCAGTTTCATCTGCCTTCCTGTTGAACCATTTTTCAAATCCAGGATAATCTTGTTTGAAGGAATCAAAAAAAGGATCGTTAATATTAATATTGCCAAAATATTCCTTCTTAACAGACAAAACACGGTAGTCAGCTAAGTCTGGATTTTCAGCTACGACTTTTTCAAGAAACGTATCAATTGTAAATACATGATCTGAGATACCTAAATCGCTTGCTTTATCATGAACCTTTCGATCCTCAGTTATTAGGATATCGACTCGCTCATTAAAAACCTCTTTGAGCAAGTCAGTGTCTATGGCGTCATTTTCGTTCTTGTCATGCTTTGTGCGTACACTTAGTATTTCAGGTGTTTCGGGCGACTGGGTTTTGAGTAAATGGTAATTCTTCGTCTTAATTTCAAAAGTTGCTACAACAGATGGATCTTTATGCTTTCTGATTTCCTTTAGAGATGAAGGATGAATACACTTCTCGTAGCTTAGGCGGTCAAGCCAGTAGAAAAGTACCCCTATTTCTTGCCGGATAACCCGACTCGCTTCTCGATGGATGATTATATTTGTGTCAAGCAAAACCCTCATACAAAGCTCCAAACTATTCAGGTAAATACTTGCTTACAAATGACAAAACCTCAATGATACTACTCGTTGAGTTATGGATCAGCAGCGGTATATTGAGATTTTTGCATACATGTTCGGCATAGTCAATTTCATTCTCTTGGAATCGCTTAATTAGGTCTAAAGCATAAGATTTACCATCACGCTTGAGAAGCCGCTCCACGATTATCTCTGGTTTATCCGTCACCACTACTACAGCTTTTGGCGCAATGTGCTGGAAAGTAGCTAGTGGAATAAGTTGGATATTAAGTTGCTTGTCAAGTAGGCAAAAATGCCCATCGAGAAGGAGTACCTGAAAGTCGGAAACATATTGGCTTAATGCATAAATAAGAAGGTCTTGGTTTTCAGCGACTTTCTCAACCTGCTTCTCTGTTGTACTCAACAATTTACCTGCTTGACGAATCAAGTCACTTGCAGAAGCATGATCGATATGGACATGCTCTGTTATTGTTTTACAAAATTGGGTCTTCCCTACCCCATGAATCCCACCAACGAAAATGATATGATGCATCTCTATCCTGTATCTAAGCTTATGATGTTGTGATAACTCACCGTTGTACTTGCCGTCCGCAATAGCCACAACTAGGGATCAATGATGTTTTAGCTTGCTGCAAGTGGACACCGGCAAAACATTGTAGCCACCAAGCAGCTTGAGATATTCTATTCCAAGTATAAGGGACTTGCATTATGGTGCTTCTGTAACCAACTAAGATAACCATCAATTTTAGGGCCACCCATATTGATTACATACTCTATTCCGAAAATGGCGATAGCAAAATAGAGTTCCTGTTGCTCGGTATAAAGGAAATCAAATTCGTGTAGTACCTCATATGTTCCATACCCTTGCTCATAAAACACAAAATCTTCCGGGTAAATTCTTCGCTTGTGAATAGGCCATTCTCTATTCTTCTGTCCAATTCTTACAAAAGTACGTAGTTCATCAAGCTCTTCTTTCTCAGTGATTTCATCAAGTCCACCATCAACCTTCAATGCTCGTTGTGCTAAAACCTCTATTGCTATCTTGCCAATAAATCGAGCTACAAGAGTACCGTCTGGTTCTACGGGAATTGGTAGGATAACAGTACCCTGCTTAGAATCCAAAACACTTCGTATAAATTTGCTGTTGTCCTTATCTAGGGATGCAAAAATACTCTTACCCTCATCACTATTACTTACTTCGATAATCGTAGCTGAATTTAGATGAATACCTTTGATTGTTGGCACTTTACCGCGTTTGTTTGGGATCATCTTTGCAAACCGTGTTTGTGTGAAATAAAGGCTGTCTAGCAACGGCTTTTCAACCTCGCGTGAAAAATAGTTATTGCATTTGTCACAGACAACACCTGGAGGGAGAATATGTTCAGTATTTCCAAGAGACTCGGGAATAATATGTTCAACAGTCTTGGAACTATTGGAGGTGCTCTTACAGAATACACATCTCATCTTCATCTCCTTGGTTTCGATCAGTAGGCTGAGAAGGCTACTATACATCTACAATGCTCTAGTTCCACCCAGCTTTACACGCTGAGTAATCCCCTAACCTCGGACTCGAACTTATGTCACACTTCCATTTTTATCATCTCAGAAAGCTGGCATTTACAGAACTTATGTAGATGTTGTTCGTCTTAGCGATTGAGACTTGTAATGAGCCGAATACATACGACTTAAAAGATTTCATTAGCGAATTTTTGTGCTTAAATATCCTCAAAACTTTTTACTTATTAGAAGCAACAATTATCCACTAACGAATCTTGATCGTTATTCCTGGACAAAGTTCGATTGTTGAGGGTATCTCACGCCATTCCGCTTCATCACTAAAATTATTCAAAAGCCATCTGCGGATGTCCGTGAAGCTACGAAGGCGAATTAGTTTCGCATGCTCACGAGCATACCACTCGGCATCCGGTGAGAAAGATGTGTTTGTGATAAGCACACCCGCATTAAATGGATGCCCTGCCATTGTTCCTGCAAACTCTCGTACTGTGGCAGGTTTCTCTTTAGCGTTTGGATTGCGGTGATGTTTTACTTGAGCTGCGCCAAGAAAAGGAAAAGCACCACTCTGACGCGGCCAAAACAGCACATCCACTCCTCCATCCTTTCTATTAGTTGCACCTACTCTTCGCGGCTCAAAACCCATAGCAAAGAGACGATCGCAAACAAACTCTTCGAACTCCGCAGGGCTAATCTGGTGGAGTAAAGCGGGTTCCCGAATAATCTGCTCCAATAGGACAGAACTAATACCAACCAGTTCAACTTTTACGGGAGCAAAGAGAGGGTGTTGTGCCTGATTAAGAGGAAATGATTGCTCCATAACTTGAACGATTGGAACACGAATACGCTTTGTAAAAAAGTTGATGGGGCCAGGATTTGAGGCAAGTATGCATTCACGGCACCAGTGGGTTATCTTTTGACCACGATATGCCCGTGCGTATGGATATGGGTCATGTCTAAAGTGTGGAGTACCGCGTAATATTCCTCGCTGGCAGGCGGGACAAGTGTAGTCTTTGCGAGCGCGAGTCTCAAGTAAGTACAGAGTTGAAGCCATAAGATTCAACACCTATAGTTGAATGTAAGCTTGAATAGGATTGATGAAGTGAGTATCACTAACTAATGCGAACACCTGCGCTTGAAGGACGATCGAAGCGATTGAGACTCCATACGACGAGTGTATCACCAGCACGCAACATTTCAAGTGCTACATCTGGTAGCGTTACGAGCGAGGTTCACATAACCCTCTTACGAAATCAACACATGCTCGCCGATCTCCACCTTGACCCCCAGCGGCGCAACCCCGCCCCGCTCCACGGCCTCGATTCGGTTGAGCACCTGCCAGCCTGCACCGATGCGCGTTGGATGCGCGCAGGCCATGTGTCCCACCATGTAGTTGTTCTGTGCCTGCTTCCGATACAGCGGATCGGTGTACAGCCCGGCAATCGCCTCGCCCGTCGCCTCTAACAGTCGTCGTTGATGTGTGGCATCCAGCGCGACGCCCAGCAGAACAAACTCCCGCGTGCCATACCGCGCCTGCATCTGGGCGCTACGGCTATACGCCTCGTACGCGTAGATCTTTTCTTTCCACTTCTTAAGCGGCTGGTCGCGCTCGACTTCGAGAAAGAACAGCGTACGCCCGCCGTCATACTCAATGAAGAACGCGCCGTCCGGCTGGATGCCCGTCTCCTGCGTGCGGTGCGTGCCGTCCGGTTGCGGGACACGCATCGTGAGATGGTCAAAGTCTTTCGCTGCGTGGTGCTCGCTGCGCCAGTACGTGAAGGCAATGCCGGGCTTGGCGTCGATCCGGCTTCTGAGCGCGGCGTACACGCGGGCGACGGCGACATGGTGTTGCAACATCAGGTACGAGCGTTGCCGGGGTTGTCCATACAGGATGTCCTCAAGTCCTAGCCCTTTGGCAGCGGCCAAGACCTCTGCGCCCTGCTCGGTCAAGAAAAACAGGTCCGGCTCACGCTGGTAGTAATCGACGGCCAGCATAGCCGGGCGCACAATACGGCGTACCAGCTCCGCCTGCTCTAAGCGGCGCAGGCAATGATAGGCTTGCGCAACGGGCATGTAGCGTTTCGTCGAACCAGCTTCCTGAGCTTGTTGCCACTGCGCATAGCGATCTCGCCATTGCGGAAAGTGCAGCCACTCGATCATCTCAACAGTTAAGTAGCGTGCTTCGTGCAAGCTCCACAGAATTTGAATATCGCGGGGGGTGAGTGCGATGCGGGTGGGCTTCGTTGTTTTTGGCATCGGGCAACGTCCTCACTTGAAGGGTAAAAACTGCTCCTTGATGATCGCGGATGGTAAAAAATCTTAGGGTAGGTGTCAATTGGGTGTCCAATAGACCCCAAACTAGACCCCACAACTGTCTTGTGGGGTCTGCTGTGGGGGTATTGTGGGGTATATTGCGGGGATTATTCTGGGGGCTGTTGTGGGGTCTGCTCGCTTCTTGGTGTTAAATCTGATTCAGTGTGCGAAGGGCGTTGAAAGGTGATTCTTTGTCAAGCCAAATCCGCTATGCTAGAATACAGCGGTTTTGTGAGGGATATACGTGATACGCCGCTGGGGTTTGTGGGGCGCGATTGTAACAGTGGCGGTTCTGGCGGTGGCTGCTGGCCTCTATGGGTTGCGACAGGCGCGCAGCCAGACGCCGCTGACGATCACTGGCCCAAATATTCTGCCAAATAACGATTTTTCTCAAGATACGGATGGCAACGGATTGCCCGATGGCTGGACCAGCGCCGCGCCTGGCGTCAAGATCATTACATCTACGACGGTTATCAGTGGCACAGGCCAGTCGGTGCAGATCCTCGGAGCCAATAATTCGCTGATCAGTCCGTACATCGCCGCGCGGCCGGGAGTGGAGTATCGCGTGGCGTTTCGTGCGTTAAGTGATAGTCCATCCGCGACCAGAGCACGTGTGCTGTTTCACTGGCGTGACGCCGACGGCATCGATTTTGAGGTGACACGCGGCGACTGGCAAGATGTGCCGGCGCTCAACTGGGGCCTGATCTCAGCCTCGGGAGTTGCGCCCGCCGATGCTGTGCAAGTCTGGATCTCGATCCATCCAGCCTCCGACGATCGCATCTATGTCGCCGATCTGAGCATGGGCCAGCTGGGCGTGCGGGTCGCGCCGTGGCCCGAGGGCAAGCGGGCCGCGCTGGCCTTCTCGTTCGACTACGAGACCGCGATGGGTGGCTTGATTCACAGCCGCAGCGTGGAAGAGCCGAACGCAGACGCCGATCCGACTACGCGTGGTTTGCGCATGCGTCAGGGCGCTGAGCAGGCGCTGAAGCTGTTTGCGCCGGCCAATATCCGCGCGACGTTTTACACCAACGGCTATAATTTCCTGACCGGCAACGCCGAGCGCCGTGAGTTTATGGACAACCCGGTCTACGAGTGGGCCAATACTGAGCCCGGCCACAACTGGCGCACCGCTCGCTGGCAGACCGAGCCGTGGTTCGTTGACGATCCCCACCAGATCGAGGCCGAAGCTCCGGCCTGGTACTTCGGCTCGCAGATCGCGACATTGCTTGCCGCCGGACAGGATATTCAAAGCCACACCTTCTCGCACTTCGCCGGAACCTACGTCAAGCCCGAGGACTGGCGCGCCGATTTTGCGGCCTGGAAAGAAGTTGCGCAAGAGCGTGACGTTCAGCCCGCGACCAGTCTGGCGTTTCCGTGGAGCAGCAGCTACGGGATGCGCTTCGATAGCTGGCAAGTGCTGGCCAGCGAAGGCATTCGCTCGGTCACGCGCACGGTCTGGAATCCCGACTTCCGCCGCTCGTTTCTGGCTGATCGATCCGGCTATGCGCTGCGCCGCGTGCCCGCGCAGCCCGAGATTGCCGTGATCGCCGACGTGTATCTCACGCCCGAGTCGCGGGACTCGGTGCTGGCGCAGATGCGGACGGCGCTGCTCAACGAGGGCGCGATCGACGTATGGGCGCATACCGAGGAGGTCACCGCGCCGGCTCAGATTGCGGCCTGGCAGACGGCGATCGACGCGGCGCGACAGGATTTTTGGATCGCGCCGGTGCCCGAGATTGTGCAGTACGCCCAGGATATTCGCCGGGTGACGGTCGAGGTCGCGGCGGAAGCGCCGAGCTACCAGTTCACCGTGCGCAACGACAGCGCCCACGATCTGGAGGCCGTCACGCTGACGCTGCCCTTCACGCCGAGCCGGATTGAGATCGATGGGCAGCCCGCTGCGGCCACAGGTACGACGCTGATCCTGGATCTGAAGCGCGGCCAAACGCGGACGATCACCCTGGCCCGTGAGGCGGCTCAGGCCACGCCCGATAACGCGGTGAAGGAGGCTCTATGGCCCGTGTAGCGACGCTCAACTACGAAGACCGGCGCGTGCTCTCGATGCGCGTCTGGGTGCTGCACTGGCTGATGGTGCTGCTGGCGGCCGTGTCGGCGGTGCTGATCGCGCTGCCCTCAGTGGTGCGCCAGCCAACCTTTTACGCCGCGCAGTCGATGGTCCAGTTCGATGCCGCAACCTTTCCCGCTTTGTTCAATGATGGTGTGCCCGGCCCGGCGCTGCGTGAGCAGCAGGAAAACCTGGGCGGCGTGCTGCGCCTGAACTTCGAAGATCTGGGGCGGCGCGGCCTGGAGTACGCCTATCCTCAGTCCGGGCAGATCGCAATCACGGCCTACTCGCTGGATGCAGCGGTCGCGCCCGAGATCGCCAGCCGCGCCGCCGAGGGCCTGACCCGCCGATTGTATGCGATCTACGGCACCGAGACGCTGCGCACGCTGCTGGGCCACGAGTATCACGCGGCGCTGGTAGGCGGCGGAAGTGTCGCCGGCACTGACGCGGCCGGCTCGAATCTGGCGATCGAGCATGAGCTGCTGCGCCGGCTGCTGCTGACTCAGGCGCTCGACAATATCGTTCCGCAGCAGGGCAGCTCGTCGATTGCGGCGCTGGCTCAGCCCGAGCGGCAGTCGCTGACACGGGCGCTTGAAGTGCTGATCGAGCGGACCGAGATTAATCTGAGCAATGCCCGGCAGGCTGAGCGTACTGCCACCAACGAGGCCGAGCGCGTCGAGGCGCGTGAGCGGGCGCGCGGTGCCGCCAGCACGCTGGACGCGGTGCGCTCGCTGACAGGCTACCTGTATCGCCAGTACGGAACCAGCTTCGACGTGTACTCCAGCGCGCCGGCCTTTGTCGTGCAGCGTCCGGCGGCGGTCACAGTCGTGTCGAACTACAGCCTGCTCAAGCTCTCGATCGCGGGCGCGGTCGGGCTGATCGGCGGGTTGCTCACGGTGCTGATCGATCGACAGGTCGGCATTCTGGTCAAGCTTCAGGAGCTGTGGAACTATCGCGAGCTGATCCGCAACATGGTCGGCCGCGATCTCAAGGCGCGCTACAAAAACTCAGTGCTGGGCTACATCTGGTCGCTGCTGAATCCGCTGCTGATGATGCTGATCTTCTGGCTGGTCTTTAGCTTGCTGCTGACCAACGACATCAAGATGTTTCCGGTCTTTTTGATCGTCGCGCTGCTGCCGTGGAACTTTGCGGTCACAGCGGTCAGCGGCGGCATGCGCTCGATCCTTGACAACTCCAATCTGGTCAAGAAGGTGTATTTTCCGCGCGAGATCCTGCCGCTCACGGTGGTGCTGAGCAACCTGGTCAACTATATTTTTGCACTGCCGGTGATGTTTCTGGTGATGGCGGGTGTGCAGTGGTACACGCTCGGACAGCTCAACTTCTCGTGGACCTTTGCGTTTCTACCGGTGATCATCATCATCCAGACGATCTTTTTGATCGGCATGGCGCTGCTGCTCTCGACGATGGCGGTCTTTTTTCGCGATACGACACACATCATCGACATTCTGATCCAGCTCTGGATCTTTCTGACGCCGGTCTTTTTCTCGCTTGAGCAGATCGCGACGCCGACGCAGGCCAAGCTGGTGCGCTGGCTGAATCCGATGGCGTCGATCGTGGATTTTTACCGCGATATTTTGTACGGCCAGACCAAGAATTTGATTCCGGTGCCGGGCCTGCCCGCGCTCGATGGTGTGTTTCGCACGCTGCTGACGGCGCTGGTGATCCTGGCGCTCGGCTCGTACGTGTTCCATCGCTACAGCGGGCGGTTTGGGGAGGAGATTTAGTGATCAGGCCCTCACCCCCGCCTGCGGGCGACCCCTCTCCCGCTGCCGCAGGCGAGGGGAAGATTAGGTTTCTAGCCTGATTCTTTGATTTCTTGATCCTTTGTTCTTTGCTCTTTGTTCTTTGTTCTTTCCATTTAGGTTCTAGGTTCTAGGTCCTTGGTTCTTTCGTATGAACAGTATCGAATTCGAGCACGTCTCCAAACAATTTACGCTGCATCGCGAGAAGCGCAACTCGTTTCAAGAGCGGATGGTCAATCTGCTGCGTCCGCGCGGCGAGACCGAGAAGTTCTGGGCGCTGCGCGATGTCAGCTTTACGCTGCCCGCCGGCGAGACGCTGGGGCTAGTCGGGCATAACGGCTCGGGCAAGTCCACGACGCTCAAGCTGATCACGCGGATTCTTGAGCCGACCAGCGGCAGCTTGCGCGTGCGCGGGCGGGTCTCGGCGCTGCTGGAGCTGGGCTCGGGCTTTCACCCGGATCTGACCGGCCGCGACAACATTTATCTCAACGGCTCGCTGCTGGGCTTTGGCCGCGCCGACATGCAGCGCCGCGTCGACGACATCATCGATTTTGCCGAGCTGGGACCGTTCATCGACACGCCGGTCAAGCATTTCTCGTCGGGCATGTACATGCGGCTGGGCTTTGCGATCGCCACGGCCGTCGATCCCGACATCATCATCACCGACGAGGTGCTGGCGGTTGGCGACGAGGCGTTTCAGCGCAAGTGCATGGATCGCATGTACAAGTTTCGCCAGGAAGGCCGCACGATCCTGTTCGTGTCGCACAGCCTGGACTCGGTGCGTAACTTGTGTACCTCGGCGATCTGGCTGGACCACGGCGAGCTGAAAGCGGCGGGCGATCCGGTCTCGACGATCGACGCGTATCTGCGCCAGACCAACGCGCAGGAGTTCGAGCGCCTGGAGCGCGAGCGGCAGGCGGCGCTTGAGAGCGGAGGAGAAGCAGCGGAAGCGGTGTCGCTGCCGCCGGCGCAGCCTGACAAGACCAATCGCTGGGGCAGTCGCGAGATCGAGATAACGCGAGTAGCATTTCTGGACGCTCAAGGCCGCGAGCCAAGCGCGTTTCAGACCGGCGATTCGCTCACGGTGCGCGTCTACTACGAGGCTCACCAGCCGATCGACGATCCGGTCTTTGGGCTGGCGCTGCATCATGTGAACGGCTTTCAGATCAACGGCCCGAACACGCGCTTCGGCGGTCTTGCGCTGGGCTGCGTGCGCGGCCAAGGCTACGTCGACTATACGATCGACGAGCTGCCGCTGCTGTCGGGCAACTACGTGCTGACGGCGGCGATCTACGATACGACTATGACGCATCCGTTCGATCATCATGAGCGGATGTACACGTTTGTTGTGCAGACCAGCGCCATCGCCGAGCGGTGGGGCAGTGTGCATATTCCGGCGCGGTGGAGTTGGAAAGCAGCTTAGAAAGAGCGCCAGCTATGGAGCAGGTCGCCGGGCAGTCGCGGCGAGAGCTATGGCACGAGCCGGGGCTGGTCGCCGTGCTCTGGCTGCTGCTGCTCTTCACGCTTGGCAGCTCGGCGATGCTTGGCTGGGGCCTGCAAAACGTGCCGCAGGGCGTCGGTCTGCTGCTGCTCGCCGTGCTGCTCTACGTGGTGCCGGGGCTAGCGCTGCTCAAGCTCTGGCCCGACAACGCGCTGACCTGGCCGGAGCGTCTGGCGCTGGCAATCGGTATCAGCATTGGCCTGCCGCCGCTGCTGTTGCAGAGCGCGTATCTGATCGGGCTGCCCTGGAACGTCTGGACCACCTGGGCCTATGTGCTGATCGCGCTGGGCGTGCTGCTTGCGCCGTATCGCCGCAATCCTCGGCAGCGGCTGGCGGAGCTGAATCTGCGTCCGGCGATCTCCAGCCATGCCCTGCTGCTCGGCGGCCTGCTGAGCGTGGCGCTGCTGACGCGGCTGTTCGTGATCCGCGATCTGCCGGTCGGGCTGTGGGGCGACTCCTACCACCACACGATGATCGCGCAGCTGCTGGTGGAGAATCGCGGGCTGTTCACTTCCTGGGAGCCATACGCGCCGCTGGTCACCTTCACCTACCACTACGGCTTTCACGCCAACGCCGCGTTTCTGCACTGGTTCAGCGGCATTTCGATCCCCAAGAGCGTGCTCTACGTCGGCCAGCTGATCAATTTCGCGGCGCTGACCTCGGCGTATCTGCTGACGACGCGGCTGACCAAAAGCCGGGCGGCCGGGCTGTGGGCCGTCGCGCTGACCGCCTTCGCCAACACGATGCCGGCCTACTATGTGAACTGGGGCCGCTACACACAGCTCACGGGTCAGGTCGCGCTGCCGGCCGTGGTGATCTGCTGGATGGCGCTGCTGGAACATGCGCGTCTGAGCAAAGGTCGCCTGGCGCTGGCGGTGATCGTCACGGCCAGCCTGATGCTGACGCACTACATCGTCACGATCTTTGCCGCGCTGTTTGTGGGCGTTTATGTGCTGGCGCTGCTGCTGCGTACGCCAACCTGGCCCGCGCTGCGCTCGGTTTTGCCGCGCTCGATCCTCGGCGCGAGTCTGGCGCTGATCGTGGCGGCTCCCTGGCTGTGGAACACGCTGGGCGGCAACTTGACCCGCAACGTCTCCGGCTTTGTTACGCAGAGCGTCAGCCAGGAGCGCATCAGCACGATCTCGGCGCTGGAGTCGATCGTGCCGAACTACATCCACCCGACGATCCTGCTGCTGGCTGTGCTCGGCTTCGGGCTGGCGCTGGCGCGGCGCAGCTGGCGCATCGGGTTGTGTCTGGCGTGGAGCGTGCTGCTGATCCTGGTGGTGGTGCCGTATGTTTTTGGTCTGCCCGGCGCCGGTGTGATCGCGGCGTTCACCTCCTACATCGCGCTGTACATCGCGGTGATTCCGCTGGCGGCCTATGTGCTCGGCCTGCTAGCTGAGCGGCTGAGCGCGTGGCGTCCGTTCGTCGGCGCGGTGGTCGGGATCGGCGCGCTGGTCGCGGTGAGTGTGTGGGGCGTGCGCTGGCAGGAGCAGCTGATCGATACGCAGTTTCAGCTCTTCACACCCGCCGACGAGCGCGCGATGGAGTGGATTCGCGAAAGCACGCCGCCGGATGCGCGCTTCCTGGTCAATATGTTTCCGGCCTACGGCGACTCGCTGGTCGTGGGCTCGGATGGCGGCTGGTGGATTCCATTGTTGACGCATCGTCAGACGACGCTGCCGCCGATCACGTATGGCAGCGAGCGCGCGGCGACAGCCGGCTACGCGAAGCAGATCAACGGCTTCGCCAAATCGCTGCGCGACAACCCACTGCCCGGCGATGAGGGGATCGCGCTGTGTCGCGCGGCCGGCATTCGCTACATTTATAGCGGCGCGCACTCGGAGCAGATCGATAAGTTCGATGTCGAGAAGCTGCGCGAAAGCCCGGCGCTCAACGTTGTGTATGAAGAAGATGGCGTGGTGATCTTCGAGATCTTGCCATGAAGCCGCGCTAGAAACTGGAGAAAGGCTGTGTCAACAACCACCTGCTACAGCAGGTGGCTTGCAGCTACAGGCATCGCCCGTGCCGCCATAGGCTGATTGACAGCAGCCCGTTCGATATTCACTGCGGCGTTCACGTCGGCAGCGGCGACGAACCCGCAGTTGAGGCACAGAAACGAGGATTGCGATTTGCGATTATGTTTGTCACAGTAGCCACAGCGCGAGCACGTGCGACTGGTATTGCGCGGATCGACTATGATCACGCGCACGCCTGCCAACGCTGCTTTGTAAGCAACAAACATTCTCAGTTGCGCGAATGCCCACGAACTGTGGCGGCGGCGCTGCCCATGCTGAACCGTTGCTTTTGTTCGTTTCCTGATATGGGTCAGGTCTTCGAGCACAAGTGCCTTGCATGTTTCCGCCGCTTTGTGTACGAGGCATTTGCTGATCACGTGATTGACGTTCTTCTGAAACCGTCGTTCTTTGCCGCTATTGCGTTTCAGGCGACGTTTGGCGCTTTTTGTGCCAACCACTTGAAGGCGTTGACGGCGCAGGTGGTAGCGTTCCCGCACCCGATCCACCAGTCCACCGCTGTACGTTTCGCCGTCGCTGCTAGTCGCCAGGTTGACGATTCCGAAGTCCACACCAATCACGCCAACCGGCTCGTCAGGTTCCGGCAGACGTTTCGATTGGGTGATGCACAGATACCAGACGTTGTGCTTGCGGATCAATTCCGCGCCCCCGATCGCCCAAGTGAGATCGTACAGATAGCGTCGTTGAAAGTCGCCAAGATCCAGTTGTGCAACCACGCGGCCATGCAACGTATTGAGCGATACCTGATCGCGTTCCATCAGACGGTAGGTACGGGCATCGTAGCGGATCGAGCTGTCAGGCCGGAAGGTGGGACACGTCGCGTTGTTGTGTTGGCGACTGGCGCGTACGGCTTCGGCGGCTTTGTCACGCGCACAGCACGCCAGTTGCGCGCCAAGTTCAAACTGGGCGCGGGTTGCGCCATACACGATATGATGCAACGTGTTTTTGTTCGTAATGCCCTGCTCCCACGCCACTTGTGCGCAGTACGTAGCTGCCGCATTGAACGCGGCTTGTGTCTCGCGCAACGCGGTGTCCGTCGCCGGATCAACCCGCAATCTACAGCTGACGGTGCGTATGGAGAAGGTATCACTCATAATGTATAATTTAGCATGCCTGTACTTGTACTGCAAGCAGGCGTTTGGAGGCCGCATTCATCCCACCGCTGAGTAGTGGGTTTCCTGCGGATTTATTTATGACGATTGGGGTGACGCGCCTTCCAGGCTTGGAGCAGGCCGCACAGACGATGCCGTTCGATCAATTTGGTCGCTACCATATGCTGCGTGAGGCCGTCGACGCCTGCCGTGAGCAGCTCGGTGTAGAGCAGCTGTCGATCCTGGATGTCGGCGGCTTCTACGACGATAGCGGCCAGCCAACGCTGCCGCTGAAGCGCTTCCTGCCCGACGACCATGTCACGGTCCTGGATGTGGTCGACTGCGATCTGCCGGGCTACGTCAAAGGCGACGGCACCGGGCTCCACTTCGACGCGGCCAGCTTCGATCTGGTCGTCTCCGCCGATACGCTTGAGCACATCCCTCAATCCGGCCGTATCGCCTTCTGGCACGAGCTGCTGCGCGTGGCCCGGCATGGCGTAATCTTGCTGGCGCCGTTCGGCAACACCGAGGTCGAGGCCGCCGAGGCGCTGCTGTTCGAGTATATCAAGGCCGAGCTGCGCGCCGAGCATCAGCAGCTCAAGGAGCACCGCGACTACGGGCTGCCACGGCTGGACGAGTGGCTCGGATTCCTCGACGCGGAGGGAATCGCGGCGCGAGCTTATCCCACGGGCTACCTTCACGCCTGGCTGGGCATGATGCTGGTCAAACACATGCTGATGCGCGTCGATCCCGGCGTCACGGCGCAGCGGCTGGTCGACACGTACTACAATGCGGCGTTCTTCGCCACTGAGCGCCGCGAGCCGGCCTATCGCCAGCTGATCGTCGCCGAGAAAACGCCGGGGCTGGTCGCGGCGGTAGATACCGTGCTCGCTCCGACGATCATGGCCGCGCAGGAAGACGCCAGCGCCGACTGGGGCGGCGCGCTGTCGCCGGTACTGCTGACGATCGTGCAGCGGCAGCTCGGCGCCAGCCACGAGAGCGAGGCCCATTACCAGCAGCAGATCGAGCATTATCGCAATCAGATCAGCAGCCTTGAGCGTGTGCTGGCCGATCAGCAGATCGTGATCAACTCGATGCAGGCCGAAGTCGCCAAAGTGCACGAGCACAGCCTCACGCAATCGATGCACGCCGAGGCGGCGGTGCGGGATCTGATGGAGCGCGCACAGTGGCTGGAAACGCAGGCCACAACGCTGCGCCAGCAGCTTGCGGCGATCCAGAGCGGGCGCGTCATGCGGATTTTGAATACATTGACGGGAAGGAAGTAATCGTGGCGCTGCCTACGGTATCGGTGGTTGTGGTCAACTTCAACGGTCGCCAGCATCTGGAGCCGTGCTTTAGCTCACTGCTCAAACAGGATTATCCCGCCGAGCTGGTCGAGCTGATTCTGGTCGACAACAACTCCCAGGATGGCTCGCTTGAGCTGATGGCGGAGCGCTTCCCGACGGTCAGGGTGATCGCCAACACGCACAACCTGGGCTTCGCGCCGGCCGTCAACCAGGGCGCGGCGGCGGCGGCCGGCCAGTATCTCGCGCTGATCAACAACGATGCCTATGCCGATCCGCGCTGGCTGCGGGCGCAGGTCGAGCCGCTGCTGGCCCATCGCGACGAGGGCGTGGTCTGCGTCGGGGCGCGGATGCTGGACTGGCACGGCCAGCGCATCGATTTCATAGGCGGCGGCGTCAACTTCTACGGCCACGGCGATCAATTCTTTCACCAGATGCCCGCCGAGGCGGTCGCCGCTGAGGAGCAGGAGCTGCTGTTTGCCTGCGGCGGCGCGATGCTGATCGATCGTGAAATCTTTCTGGATGTCGGCGGCTTCGACGAAGAATACTTCGCCTACTTCGAGGATGTCGATCTCGGCTGGCGGCTGTGGCTCTACGGCTACCGCGTGCGCTTCGCTCCCGAGGCTGTTGTCTATCACCGGGCGCACGCCACGGCCAACATTATGCACGGCCACCAGATTCGCACGCTGCTGGAGCGCAACGCGCTGATCACGATCCTCAAGAACTACGACGACGAGCATTTGCAGCAGGTGCTGCCCGCCGCGCTGATGCTGCTGCTCAAGCGCAGCCTGCTCGAAGGCGGCCAGTCGCTGGATCGGCGCGAGTTCGATCTGCGCCAGCGCAAGCACGCCAGCGCCGATCCGACGTTGCCCGTGCCCAAGCTGATGCTCAGCTATCTGATGGCGGCCGGCGATGTGATCGGGGATTTTCCGCGTCTGTGGGCCAGGCGGCAGGCGGTGCAGGCCCGGCGCGCGCGTCCCGACTCCGAGATTCTGCCGCTGTTTCGCCGCCCGATGGGCACTAATTATCTCGCGCCCTCCTATCTGCTGCTTCAGGAGGCGCTGACCGAGGCTTTCGATATTCGCGCTATGCTAAACGGCTCTCGTACCACTCGCGTGCTGATCCTCAGCAGCGATCCGCTGTATCAGAATCTGGCCGGCCCCGGCATTCGTGCCGTCGAGATGGCGCGCTACCTGGCGCAGTCGTGCTATGTGACGCTGGCCGCGCCAGATCAGGCCGACGTTGCGATCCCGAACGTCGAGTGTGTGGCCTTCAAGCGCCACGATCAGGAGGCGGTGCAGCATCTGGCCAGCCATGCCGAGGTGCTGATCGTGCAGGGCTTTGCGCTCTTTTTCTACCCGGCGCTCAAGGCGCTGCACAAAGTGCTGATCGTGGATCTGTACGATCCGTTTCATCTGGAAAATCTGGAGCTGCACACCAAAGGCGATCCGGCCGAGGCTCAGGCGCGCACCGCCGGCGACCTGGCGATCCTCAACGAGCAGCTGCGCGTCGGCGATTTCTTCATCTGCGCCAGCGAGCGGCAGCGCGATTTCTGGCTGGGCGCGCTCGGCAGCATGGGCCGTCTTTCACCCGAGTCGTACACGCACGATCCGACGTTTCGCTCGCTGATCGACGTGGTGCCGTTCGGCCTTGAGCCGACGCCGCCGGCTTACGAGCGCAAGGTGATCAAAGGCGTCCTGCCCGGCATCAGCGCCGACGATACGCTGATGCTGTGGGGTGGCGGCATCTGGGACTGGCTCGATCCGCTGACGGTGATTCGCGCGATGGCGATCTTGCGCGAGCGGCGGCCGGATGTGAAGCTTTTTTTCATGGGCTATCACCATCCCAATCCGGCGGACGTTCCCGTCATGGCAATGTACGATCGGGCGGTGGCGCTGGCGCACGAGCTTGGCCTGCATGGCCAGACGGTGTTCTTCAACGATCGCTGGGTGCCCTACGCCGAGCGCGCCAGCTATCTGCTGGAGGCCGATATCGGCGTGAGTGCGCATCTGGAGCATGTCGAGACGCGCTTCGCGTTCCGCACGCGGCTGCTGGATTACATCTGGGCCGGGCTGCCGATGGTGGTTTCGGCGGGCGATACGCTGGCGGACACGGTGCGCGAGCGTGATCTGGGCCATGTGGTGCCGATCGAGGATGCCGAGGCCTACGCCGCCGCGATCCTGGCGCTGGTCGAGCAACAGAATGCGCGCCAGTCGTTCGCTGGGGCCTTCAGTGTTGCGCGGCAGGAGTTCGCGTGGCCGCAGGCGCTGCGTCCGCTGATCGCGTTCTGCCGCCAGCCGCGCTACGCCGCCGACAAGCATCGCAAGCCCGCGATCCAGGAGACTGAGGCGGCCACGCAGGCGGCCATGCTCGGCGATCAGCGGCGCATGGACGAGCTAGATGCGATCGTGGTGGCCAAAAACGAGCATATCGCGCGGCTGGAAGGCTTGATTCGCCAGATCCAGCACGGCCGCGTGATGCGGATTTTGAACCTGGTGCAGCGGCTGCTCGGGCGGCGCTAGAGCTACCGCAATGGGCGGGTTGAACTGGTAGGGGCGTATTGCGACACGCTCAGAGCGTGATAAATCATGCTCCTACGGATGAATTGTGGTCTGGTGCTCCAGCTTCCAGGCCAGCAGCGCGATGTCGAGCGCATCGGCGGCGGCACGGGCGGCGGACTGATCGATCGTGGCGTGGAGTGCGCGCTCAAGCGCCAGGTTGAAACGTGTCTGCTGATCGAAAGAGGGCCGCACATACCAGCGGGTCGCGATGTTATTCCAGGCAGTGCGCAGCGTCGCCAGCAGCGGCAGCCGCGATCGAAATTGAACTTCGCTCAGCACGCTGTTGCGCGTAGCCTCGTCGGCAAAGTCCAGCAGCGGTTGGATGCCATCGGCCGGAAGTGAGCCGTCGCGCAGCCTGCGGCCTATGTCCAGGATCGCTGCCCGCTGACTGGCGTCGGGCGCCGCCAGCGGTGGAATGCCCTGCTGGTAGACCAGCCGCGCTACCCGGCGATCCAGCAGCGGCGCCTCGTGCAGCCGCGTGTGCTCGGCGGGTCGAAACTCGTTCCAGAGCATCTGCCAGTCGTGCCATTTGACCGCAAAGCGCAGCCGGTTGCGCAGATAGTAGTAAAAAAACTCGGCGCTGAACTTGCCGGTCGACGACGACTCCGCGTGGCTCACAACCGCACGCGGCGCAGTCACAACGCGATAGCCGGCGTTGCGCGCACGCTCACAAAAATCGCTTTCTTCGAGATACGCCGGAAAGTAGCCTTCGTCGAAGCCGCCGAGCTGCTCCCACAGCTCACGCCGAAACGCCATCGCCGCGCCGTGAACGCCCCACACATCGGCGGGCGTGTCGTACTGGCCGGTGTCGGCCTCGTTCTCGCCGCGATGGCTTGTCAGCAGCAGCGGCACAGCCAGCAGCGCGCCGATCGATTGGATGCGTCCCGCGCCGTCGAGCACTTTGCTGCCGGTCACGCCAACCGTCGGGTCGGCGAAGGGCACGACCAGCTCGTCGAGCCAATCGGGACGCGTCACGGCGTCGGGGTTGAGCAGCGCGATGTACTGGCCCTGCGCCCGAGCCACGCCGCGATTCACGCCTCCGGCAAAGCCCCGGTTTTCGGCCTCAGCCAGCAGTTGCACGCCGGATTGTCGCGCGCGAATGCGGGATACGGTATCATCTTGCGAGGCGTTATCGACGACGATGATCTCGTGAGCTGGCTGGGTTTGAAGTCGATCGAGCGCATCGAGACAGGCATCGATGCGGCTGGCGCTCCCGTAGGTGACGATAATGATCGAGACAGTCGGCTGCATGGCGGCTATTGTAGCATGGAGCGCGGATGCGAGTAGGAATCTATAATCGCTGGCTGGCGACGCTCGGCGGCGGTGAGCGGGTATCGCTGGATCTGGCGCGGGCGCTGGCGTCGCAGGGCCACCACGTGGATCTGATCGCCCACCAGCCGCTCGATCTGGCCGCCGTCGCTCAACGGCTAGCGATGGATCTCGACTCGATCGCGTTTCGTGCGGTGGCGGACAGTCCAGGCAACCAGCGGCTGAGCGCGGTCTCGGCCGAGTACGATATGCTGATCAACGCTTCGCACGGCGATCTGTTTCCGGCACGCGCCGCGAGGAATGTGCTGTATGTGCATTTTCCGCAGCCGCTCAGCGACTACAGCGTGGGCGGAGCGCCGCAGTTTGCGCGCCGATCCGCGCAGCTCGCGCCCTCGACAGTCACCTGGATCGACGGCGTCTACCCGCCCGAAAGCGACGGATTGCATCACTGGAGTTGGACCGGAGGCCACGTCGGGCTGGAAGCTGTTCGCCGCTGGCCCACCGCCGCACGGACGCTGCTAATCACGCTGGCCGATCTCCGTCCGCCAAGCGTGTTGCCGCCCACAGTTCGCGTGCTGGTGAACGGCGAGTGCATCGGTCAGCGCTCGGACCCTTGGACCGCATGGCTGATTCCGCTGCCACAGCCGATCGGCGCGGGCCACGTCGCGAATGTCGAGCTGGATGTGACGCCCTGGACTCTGCGCGCTGCCGGAGTTGCCGACGACGATCGTGAGCGCGGCGTGGCGCTGCAAAGCGTGGCGCTGCTCGGTAGTCGGCTTGAGGCGCGGCTGCTGCGAGATTGGGCGGCGCAGCCCTGGATCGGCGTCCAGCCCACCGATCGCAGCCGGGCCGAGGTTTCACGCGCCCTCGACAGCTACACGACGATTGTGGCGAACTCGGAGTTTACGCGGCGCTGGATTTATCGGCGCTGGCTGCTGCCCAGCATGGTGCTTTATCCGGCCGTCGATCTGGCCGCGATCTCAAGGTTGCCCAAGCAGCCGATGATTTTAAGCGTGGGCCGCTTCTTTGCCGGCGCGCACAACAAAAAGCACCTGCCGATGATCCAGGCGTTTCGTGTGCTCTGTGATGCCGGGCTGCGCGGCTGGCAGTATCATCTGGTCGGCGGCTGTGATCTCGATCAGCCCGAGCAGCGCGCGTATCTGGCGCAGGTCGAGGCTGCCGCCGCCGGCTATCCGATCGTGCTGCATGTGAACGCGCCGCTGGCGGATCTGCGGCGCTGCTACGGCGAGGCCAGCATTTTCTGGCACGCCACAGGCTATGGCGAGGACGAGGAGCGCGAGCCCGAGAGCTTCGAGCACTTCGGCATCACGACGATCGAGGCGATGGCGGCCGGCTGCGTGCCGGTGGTGATCGCCAGGGCCGGGCAGCTTGAGACCGTGATTCCGGGCGAGAGCGGCCTGCTGTGGAGCTCGCTCGACGAGCTTCAGGCGCAGACCCGGCGCCTGGTGGTCGATTCGGCACTGCTGCATCAGCTTGCCGCCGGAGCCGTGCAGCGCAGCCGCGACTTCGGCTTCGACGTGTTTGCGCGGCGGGTAGGTGAGGTTCTGGGGAATTGAGGAATGGTCCTCATCCCCTGCCCTTCTCTCGCTGCGGCAGGAGAAGGGGGAATTCTTGGTCGAGGAGACGCTGCTGTATTTATGCTTTACACGCGCTACCGATCGTTGTTTGACGCAAGCCGGCAACTCTGCTACGTTTCACTCTCTTGCTACGGGGATCAGCAACTATGCCAGACCAAAACAATCCACGCATCACCACCAAAGCTGCCGGTATTCCAGCATTTCCACATCGACGAGCTTATCTGTTTGTTGTAGGTTTGTTGATTATCATCAGCGTGTTTGAGCTACAGTTTGTCCACGTTACTTCGATCACGCTGATCTTATTCCTGCTAGCCTGGCTGCCGTTTCTTATTCCCTGGCTCTACGCTGTCTCGCCGCGCATCGGTGGCTCACTCGGCTGGCTGCGCACGCAGGGTGTCGAAGAGGTGGAGACTAGCATCTTTCGGATCAAGCTGGCCGCCGGTGTGGAAAAGGCGGCTGAGGTCTATGAAAATACGATTTTGCAGTCAGAAGCTCGGCCACAGGGGCCGGTCCAGGCCGATCAGCTCGACCGCGGCTATCAAGAAGCGATCCAGCTAGCGGCGGCGTCGCACCGCTACTCATCAGCCGACGCGCTGGCGCGCGTGGATGAGCTGGCAGCATTGTATGATCAGATCCGCAGTCAGGTGCCATCAGGGCCGGAGCGCTCACGGTTGATGCGCTTGATCTCTTCGACCATGTGGTCGTTGATTCCCCAGATCGACGATCTGCCGATCAAGCCACGCCTTCTGAGCGATAACGGTGGCACGCGGCTTTCCGCCTACAAGTACCTGGAGTGGCGGCCAACCGCTGAATCGCTCGATGTGTTACTCTCACGCGCGATCGGCACGCTGGAAACGCCGTTTGGTCAGTACGCCGCGCTGCTGGCTCTACGCCGTGTGCTTGGCCAGGCACAGATGACACCAGAACAGCTCCAGGTGGTTCGTGCAACACTCCGCTCGTATTTGCAGCTCGGCTACTCCGGCGACGATCGCCGTAATCTTATGGAGAGTATTTTGAGCACGCTGGGGTGATTCAGGCCCTGCGTGCAAACAAAAGAACAAACGAACAAGGCAACAAAGAGAGCAGCAATATCTTTTTTGTTCCCTTGCTTATTTGTTCTTCCGTTAGGTTCTAGCTTCGCCCAAAGGGCACCCGGTTCTTGGTTCTTCGTAAGTTTTTCGCCAGCAGCATCGCCTGGCAGAGGATCGCCGCGTCGGTGGTGCGCCGCTGCCGAGCCAGCGCCTGGCCTAGCTCCGCCAGCGCCGCGTTATAGTCGTTTTGCTGCTGGATCAGCGGACGGAGATAGGTTTCGGTCGCGATCCGATTCCAGAGCGTGCGTAGCCGGGCCACCAGCGGCAGCCGCGATCGAAACGGCAGCGGCGCGATCGTGTGTTTGGCGCTGACCTGCTCAATCGTCCACTCAAGCTCGCTCTGGTGATCGGGTGTGTAAGCCTGTGGGCTATCCAGCGGATTGGCTGCGGGCGAGCCGTGGAGAAACGCCGCCTGCCAGTACAGATAGGCCGCCTGCAATCCGGCGATCTCGGCATCGTCGGCGGTGGTGCGCAGATGCGTTAGCTCAGCCGGCAGCCATTCCTGGAGCAGCCACTCGTCGGGGAAATGTTTGAAGAGCAGCCGCAGCCGGTTGAGATGATACAGCCTGTGATAGGTTGCGCTGCCTTTGCCGAGCGCCGCCGCCTCCTGGTGGATCGCGATTGCCGCCGGCTCGTAGCGGATGCTGAGGCCCTGCTGTCTCACGCGCAGGCAAAGGTCGGCGTCTTCGTAGTAGGCGGGATAGAACGACTCGTCCATACCGCCGATCGCGTCCCAGGTTGCGCGCCGGATCGCCAGCGCCGCGCCAGTCACAAACTCGACCTCGCGCGCCGTGTCGTATGTGCCGCGATCGGGCTTGCCGTAGCCGTAGTGCTGGGCCAGCAGCAGCGGATCTTGCACATAGCCACCCGCGTGCTGGATCGTTTGCCCGTCGGGGTAGAGCAGCTTTGCGCCGACCACGCCGACGGTTTCATCCGCCAGCGCCGCGATCAGCGCCTGTAGAAAGTCGGGCCGTGGCTCAAGATCGGGATTGATCAGCGCGACGATCTCACCGGTGCTGTGCGCAACCGCCAGGTTGCAGCCGCCGCCAAAGCCGAGATTCCGGGCCGGCTCCAGCACCTGCACGCCGGCGTATGCTCGCGCCACAGCCGCGCTGCTGCCGTCGCCGTTCTCGACCACGATGATCTCGCGGCGATCGGCGGGATACGCGAGACTTTGAAGCGCGTCAAGCGTTGCCGGAAGCTGCGCGGCATGACCGTAGGCCACCACGATCAGGGCGACAGATGGAGTCGCGGTGCTCACAGGACGCGCAGCACAACCGTTGTGATGTCGTCGTGGCGCTCGATGCCGGACTGCCACTCGTTTACGGCGGCGAAGAGCTGCTCGACGATTACCTCGGCTGCCAGATCGCCGCACGCCGCAAACGTTGCTTGCAGCCGCTCGAAGCCGAACAGCTCGCCCTCGGGCGAGAACGCCTCGACCAGGCCATCGGTGTAGAGCAGCACTGTATCGCCGCGCTCAAGCCGGACGTTTGTCGCGACATAATGCACCGACGGCGCGATGCCCAGCGGCAGATTGCTGCGCGACTCGATAAAGCAGACCGTGCCGTCGCTTTTGCGCAGCAGCGGCGTCAGCTGACCGCCCAGCGCCAGCTCAAGGCTGCGCAGCCGGGCATCATAGACCGCGTAGCAGAGCGCGACGTACATATCCTGCGGCACGTCCTGCGCGATCAGCATATTCGTCTGGTCCATCACATCTTCGGGCAGCGGATGATCCAGCGCCTCGGAGCGGACGATCGATCGCGCGGCGGCCATGACCATCGCGGCGGGCAGGCTCTTGCCGGAAACATCGCCCACGCTCAGGCCGAAGCGGCTATTATCAAGTGGCAGCACATCATAGAAATCGCCGCCGGTCTCGCGCGCCGGAACGCAGCGCGCAGCCAGATCCGCGCCTGGGATCGCGGGCAGACTGCGGGGAAACAGATTCGCCTGGATCGAGCGGGCAATATCCATCTCCTGCTCGATGCGCGTCACCGAAAGCTGGAACAGCCGCGCGTTTTCCAGCGCGATCGCCACCTGCGCGGCGACAGTGCGGCACAGCTCCAGCTCCTCGGCGCTAAACAAACGGCCTTTGGAGCGGCTGGTCATGCCGATCGCGCCGATCGCCCGGCCACGCGAGATCAGCGGCACGATCAGCATCGACTCCATGCCCAGCTGCTCGGCCAGCGCGCGCACAGGACGGCTGCGCGGATCGAGGAGCAGCGAGGAGATATAGATCGGCTGGCCCATGATCTGTGTGTCTTCCTGGAAGTCTTCGGTGTTGTCAAAGGCGACGTGCCGGCCGAGCGCGCCCAGCGCCGGATACTCCGCGACCACATCGCCGCTCCAGTCGGTGCTGGTGTAGATCGTGATCGCGCAGTAGTCCACGCCGATCAGTTTGACCAGCTGCTCGGCGGCGATGCCCAGCACTTCTTGCGGATTGAGCGACGAGTTGACCAGCCGCGAGATGCTGTGTACCAGCGTCAGGTTATCGGCGCGGCGCTCGGCGATCGCGGCGCTGCCGCGCGCGGTCTGGTAGAGCTGCGCGTTCTCGACGTTGAGCGCCAGCTGGTGAGCCACCGCGCTCAAAAACTGCTGGTCGCGGCGATCGAAGGCGTCAGGGCGCTGGCTCTGGATCGCCAGCACGCCGATCGTTTTGTTCTCGCGGCTGAGCAGCGGCACGCCCAGCCAGGACATCGCGCCGCGCTCCCAGGACTGACGCGGCCGGATCTGGTAGTGCTGCGGATCGGTGTGACGCAGCAGCAGCGGCTTTTGATCCGCCAGCACATGCGCCAGCCGCGTCGTCGTATCGACCGGCAGATGCGCCAGCAGCATCATCTCGGTATCGGAGTTCCAGGTCACGCCCATGTTGAGCGCGCTGCTCTCGGCGTTGAGCGTGGCTGCGACAAAGCCGTCGATCGGCAGCAGCTTGCGCAGGCTGGTGTAAACCTGCTCAAGCATCGCCTGAAGATCGAGCGTGGACGCGCTGGACGCGGCGATGTCGGTCAGCGACTCAAGCTGGGCGATCTGGCGCTCACGCTCGGCCAGCAGCCGCGCATTTTCGATCCCGACCGCGATCTGGTAGCTGGCGGCCTCAAGCAGCGTATGCTCGTGCTCGGTCAGCGAGCGCGCGGGGCCGTGCAGCGTCATCACGCCGACAGTCTGGCCGTGAGCGCGCAGCGGCATCGCCATGACGGCGTGGGTGTCGCGCACATCTTCCACAAAGTGGCCGGTGCTCATGGCGGTTGCCACGCGCGACGTGCCCTCGATCGGCAGCCACTCGGCCGGCATCGGGATCGCGCCGTCGGCTCGCCAGGCCGCCCGATGCATCAGCGTGCGCCGCTCGTGGAGAAAGATCGCGCCGGCGTTCATGCCCAGTAGCCACAGCACGCGCTCAAGCACCTCGTCGAGCAGCATGTTGAGCGGCTGGCCCTGGCTAAATGTTACAGCGATCGCGGTCAGCACGGCCAGCTCCTCGCTGCGCGCCGTGACCCGATCGACCAGCGACTGGCTCAGCTCTTCCTGGGCGCGATACAGGATCGCATTTTCGATCGCGATCGAGGCCAGGTCGCCCAGCGCGATCAGCAGCTCCAGGTCGCTCTCGTCGTACACGCCGTACTCGTAGCTCTGCGCCGAGAGCACGCCCACGGCATCGCGCCCGATCAGGATCGGCACGCCCATCCAGGAGCGCGAGCGCTTCTCGACGTTGCCGAAGCGCTCCGGCGGCGGCGCGCCGGTCTGCTGAAATTCCTGGTGCAGATCGCGAAAGATCATCGGCTGCTTGTGCTCAAGCAGGTAGCCCGCGATGCCGCCGACGCGCGCGTTGCGGAGATCGTAGGTTTTGCCCTCGTCGATGAAGAGCACAAAGCGGTATTGCTCGGGATTTTCGTTGTCGCAGAGCGCCACAAAAAACGCATCGACGGGCAGCACTTCCGACAGCCGCTCGTAGATGGTATGAAAGACCTGCTGCGGATTCACGCCGCCGCGACTGGCGAGCGCGATCTCACGTAGGAGTGTCGTGTGCTGCCGGCGGCGCTTAAGCTCGGCCTGTAGCTGTTCTTTTTCGCGTTCTAATCCCACCACGCGCTTATTTCCTATCGCGCTCAGCCTGCCGCGACGATCGAGAGCGGATACGCCGCCGCCTCGCCGGGCCGTACCAGCCGGGGCACGACCTCGCTCACATCGATCTGAGTGCAAAATGTGACATCTTCCGCCAGTCCCAGCCGCGCTAAGCCCTGGGCCGCGCCCGACTCTTGAAACGCTTTGCCGATCTCGCGTGCCGTTGGTTTGAGCGGATCGTGTACGGCGTCGCGGTATAAGCGTAGCGCAATCCGGGCCGAGTCATCAAGCTCGACGCTGTTGGGCTCGATCTCGCCGCGCTGCACTGTGGATGCAAAATCGGCGTCGGGCTGCCACGCCGCGATCACGCCGCCGCTCTGGGCGAGCACCTGCTCCACCAGGTAGCCCGCGCAGATCAGGTCGTCCAGCCCTTGCTGGGTGCCGCCCGCCCGGCCCGCGCAGATCACGCTGATGTCGGCGCCGGCATTACGCGCCATGTCCAGCGCCGTCGTGACCGCCGCGCGCCCGTTGCGCAGACAGGCCGCGATCACGCCGACGGCCTCGGCGGCTGCGACCAGCGCTTTGGTGCCGTTGGACGTGCTGAAGATCAGGTCGTGCCGGCGCAGATCGGCCTGGCTGAGCGCGACCGGTGAATTGCCGTAGGCGAAATCCGCTGGATGCAGGCCACCGACCTCGCCGATCAGTAGCGTCGACACATGCGGCACAATCGCGGCGCGGGCGCTGGTAACGTCGCGCGCCAGAATCACGGAGCGCGCCCCGCGCTCAAACATCGTGACAATCGTCGTCGTCGCTCGGATCACATCGATCACCAGTGCTACGCGTTGAGGTAAACGGGTGGCATCGCGAGGCAGACAGGCGACTTCGATATGCATGTGATCTTCTCCTCTATCCTGGTGTAGCGGCCTCAGTATATCATAGGGCCGGGCGAGAACGCACGGCGCACAGCTTGCTACACATATACTGATCGTTGTGATGAAGGAGGATCGAATGGCTATCCTTACCAATCTGGATGCACTGCGCGATACAGGGCTCGACGATATGATCCGACGTGTGCATCGCGACAAGCAAGACTTTGTGATCGAAGACCAGACGATGCCGGTCGCCGCCGTGATCGATATCAATAAGTACGAGCTGCTGACCGAGTTTTTGCAGCGCGCGGAGGGCAATGTGGTAGCCGGCCCCAGTGGCGAGCCCAAAGTGCGCGGCTCCGACATCTCGATCCGCGAGCTGGCGCAGTGGCATCTCCAGGGTAACTCGATCGACGACCTTCGTCATCACTTCCCGCAGCTGAATCAGGCCCAGGTGTATAGCGCGCTGGCCTACTACTACGAGCACTCCGACGAGATCGACCGGTTGATCGCCGAGCGCCGCGCCCAGCGGTCGGCTGCGCATCCCGGCGCGAGTGTCGCGGCGGCAAGATCGACGGAAGAACCGAGAACTTAGAACCGGAAGAACAAAAGAACAAAGCGGGTGCCCTTTGGGCGAAGGAACTAAAAAGATATTACTGCCGCTTTGTTCCCTTGTTCGTTTGTTCCTTTGTTTGCCCGCAGGGCCACGGGTGAGGGCCGATCTAAGCCCTGATCCTTTTCTTCGCCTGGACCAAACTTGCCGAACACGGGACTCAGTTGTATCCTGTGATGCCAATCTTGCCGCAGCGGCGATAAACTGCTGCACGAGTCGCATCGTCGTTGATTCGACGCACGATCAGGAGGAAGCTGCTGATGGACGAGCCATTAGAACTGGTGAAACGCTGGCTACAGCGACGGCAGAACGATCTGGCAGGCAGCCAGGGTTCGGTGATCGGTGTGGACATTGGCAGCTACGGGCTTCGGGCGATCGTTGCCGATCTTCAGGGGCAGCAGGTCGTCGCCGATCATCGGCCCTTGCCCACCGGCAACGCCGATACGATCGTGGAGCAGGTGCTGGATCTGACGCGCGGCGTGCTTCAGCAGATGGTCCGTCCGCAGCATGTTGCCCGCATCGGCCTGGGCTTTGGCGGCCCGGTCGACATCAACGCGGGTGTGACCAGACTTTCTCACCGGGCCAGCGGCTGGGAGAATTATCCGCTGGCGACGCGCTTCGAGGACGCGTTCGACGCTCCGGCGATGCTCGACAACGACGCCAATGTGACGGCGCTCGGCGAGGCTACCTGCGGCGCCGGGGCGGATCGACGTAACCTGTTCTATCTGCATCTCAGCTCGGGCGTCGGCGGCGGAATCGTCCTGGATGGGCGGCTCTACCACGGCACGACGATGATCGCCGGCGAGATCGGTCATGTGATTGTGCGCTACGATGGGCCGCCCTGCTCCTGCGGCGGCAACGGGCATCTCGAATCGTATGTGTCGATCGGCGGGCTGCTGCGGCGCGTCAACGAGCTTGGTCTGCGCACCGACGATCTGGAGCAGGTTTTTGGTGAGGAGCAGGCCGGCAAGCAGACGGTTGCCGAGGCGACCGAGATGCTGGGCCGCATTCTGGCCAACGTGGCGACGCTGCTCGATCCTGAGATGATCGTGATCGGCGGCACTGTGGGGCGCATCGGCGGCGAGGCGTTCATCCAGGCGATCAGCAACCAGCTTCAGGCCGGTCTGCCGCCCACCATGCGCCGCGACGTGCCGGTTGTCGCCTCGACGTTTGGCCATGACAGCGTGGCGGTCGGCGCACTGGCGCTGGCGGCGTGCAGCCTGTCGGATTAGGCGACCGAGGCTCAACACGCGAAATAGTCGCGAATACTGGCGCGTGGTATTGTGACGAGCCAGCGCCGAATCTCGTGGCCGGGAGATCGGCGAATGGAGCGCGGATTGGAGCAGTCAGCGGCTGCTATAATCGTTGCATGATCTGGCTGACTGCTCACGCTTCTTCGCTCAACCGCTTGTGTGAGACCATCGATCTTGCAGTAGACGTAGCCATGCGTGAGCTTCCAGAACAATGCTAGACGGTAGAAGCATGCAAGAGGAGCTAGGAATGGCAGCAGAAGATCGCCATCTTGCAAACAGTGCGGGCAATAGAGTGGGCGTTGTGCTCAACCAGGATACCTACCACCGCTTGTTGGATGCTGAGGAGAAGCTAGAGGATATTCGGGCCTACCTTGCTGCCAAAGCGGCTAACGATGAGGCGATACCACTTGACCAGGCGCTGGCCGAGATTGAGTCTGAGCGTAGCCAGCTTAAGGCGTATAGACGTACTATCGTAGGCAAGCTAAGCGATGCATGGACTTCAGAACATGATCGGATTGGGCTGGCGGTCCACAATCATGCCGTGTGGTGCGACACGCTCAGCCGCGTACATAGTCGCGCCGGCAAGTTTCTGCCCGGCATCTGGATCAATCGCTACGCTCCGCCACCGACCCTGCCCAGAGCTATCACGCTGATCGCCGATCTGCACGCTGATCATATTGCCGCGATTAGCTCACTACTGGCTGCGGATATTCCCGGCACCTGGGCTGTCGAAGATAGTTTTGCGGTGCTGGATATCGCTTCCATGGGCTTTCGGTCGCCGTTCAGTACGACGTGGCTCTGGCGATCGAGCGAGCCGGTTCATTTTGAGCCCGAGCCCGATTATCTACACTGGAGGGAAACTGTGGCTGAGCGCGCGCATGTGCGCTGGAGCCAGATCGAGAGCGCGCCCGAGCTGCTAGCCTGGGAAATGGCCTGGCGTGGTCAGCCAAACGATGATCCCTACGCGCGGGTCTTTTTTCCTGCGCTGCTCGAAGACGACTCGATCGTGATTCTGGCGGCGTATCGTGACGAGCAGATTGTGGCGGGCGTGATCGCCAATCGCACGGGTCCGGTAGTGGGATTGGCGGAGATGTTCGTTCCGGCTCATGACACGCGTTGGTTCAAGACTGGCTGTGTCATCGCTGTGCAGGAGCGCTTTCCTGGCCTGCCGATCGTCGGCTACGAGTCCAGCAGGAATCTGGGGATGTTTCGGGCGATGGGCTTCGAGGAGCTTGGGCTGAGGCGGATCTGGATGCGTACGTACGAAGACTGAGGCACGCGGCGAATTGAAAACTGAGGCACTGGTTTGCGCCAGTGCCTTTTGCGTGCCCTTTGGGTGAAGCCGCTAGACGACGGCGCGCGCATTATTCTGGCCGCGTGCCTGCTCGATCTGCTGGCGCTGCTGCTCGTAGCCGGTGCGTCCCAGCAGCGCGTATGTCGCGATCTTGCCTGCCTCGACGCCCGGCTGATCGAACGCGTCGATGCCGAACAGCTCGCCGGCGACTGCGGTCTGCACTTCTAGCAGGTAGAGCAGCTGGCCTACGGTGAACGCGTTGATCTCGGGGACGATGTGCGTCATGCTGGGCTTGCCTGCCTCAGTCAGCGCAATCGCGGTCGCTTCCTGCTCGGCGTTGATCAGCTCAGCAAACGAGTGCCCGGTTAGATAGCCGAAGGCGTCCATATCGGCGTAGCCCGCCGGCAGCGAGCCCTGCTCGGCGAACTGCTCCACGCGAATAAAGTTGATCAGCTTGTTGAAGGGTCCTTCGACATAGAGCTGGACCTGCGAGTGCTGGTCGGTTGCGCCCAGCGCTTTGACCGGCGTCGGCCCGACGTTGACCGTCTCGCCGGTGCGGCTCAGCTTCTTGCCCAGGCTCTCGGCCCAGAGCTGCGCGAACCAGTCGGCGACGTCCTTGAGCCGCTGCGCGTACGGCATCATCACGACGATGTTCACGCCTTTGTTGTAGAGCAGATACTGGATCAGAGCGCCGATCGCCGCCGGGTTGCGCCACGGATCGGCCTCGTGCGTGATCTGATCGGCATAGGCCGCGCCCGCCAGCAGCTGCTTGATGTCGATTCCGGTCACCGCCGCGCTCAGCAGTCCCACCGGCGACAGCACCGAGAAGCGCCCGCCGACGCCGTCCGGTACCGGCAGTGATCGAAAGCCCTCTTTGTTGACCAGCTCGCGCAGCGGCCCTTTGGCCGGATCGGTCGTCAGCACAAAATGATCTTTGATCTTGTCGGCGCCAACTGCCTTCTGCACAGCGTCGCGAAAGAAGAGAAACGAGCTGAGCGTCTCGCCGGTCGAGCCCGACTTGGTGATCACATTGAAGACGCTCTTGGCCGGATCGATCACGTCGAGCAGCCCGGCGTTGAGCTCGGGATCGCTGTTGTCGAGCACGAACAGACGCGGCGTTTTGCGGCTCGTCAGCTGGTTATAGAACGGGCCGTTCAGCGCGGTGTTGACGGCGATGTTGCCCAGCGCCGAGCCGCCGATGCCCAGCACCACGAAGTTCTCGAACTGGTCGCGGAGATCGGCGGCCAGCTGCTCGATCTCGCCGGTGTCGGCGTAGGGCAGCTCCATCCAGCGCAGATCGCCGCTCTGCCGTCGCTGCTGCACCATCTGGATCGCCTGTCGCGTCTGCTCGGTCGCCGCGTCCAGCTCCTGCTCAGTCAGGCCATGCTCCACGCCAACCCGCAACACATTGTTGAAATCTAGCTGAATCCGCTGTGATTGGTCCATCATCCTAAGCCTCCTCGTAACGGCTCGATCCTACACCCAAACCGAGATCGCCGCAAAACGCCGGTACTGCTGAGCACCATACCAAATCGGGATGAACTAATCAGCCTGCTGCAACGTATAATATGCTAACGGCTACACGGGAGCCTCCCGACTATAGAAAGGGTTTGAGCCTCATGTCGTACAATCCTTACACGCTGGGTCAGGTCGATGCTACTCGTCAGCGAACGATCATCAGCCAGGTGTATGCCTGGATGACCGCCGGCTTGCTGGTGACGGGCGCGATCGCAATGTTTGTCGCCAGCTCCGAGGCGCTGACAGGTCTGATCCTTGGCACGCCGCTTTATCTGGTGCTGGCTCTGATCGAGTTCGGCCTGGTCTGGTATCTCAGCTCGCGGATCAACAAGCTGGCGGTCAGCACCGCGACGATGCTGTTCCTGCTCTACTCAGCCTTAAACGGCCTGACGCTTTCGGCGATCTTTTTGATCTACACGAGCGCCTCGATCGCCACGACCTTTTTCATCACCGCCGGCACGTTTGCCGCGATGAGCGTTTATGGCTACGTGACCAAGCGCGATCTGACGACCATCGGCAATCTTTGTTTCATGGCGCTGATCGGCTTCTTGCTGGCGTCGGTCGTCAATATTTTTCTGCGCAGCACCGGCCTGTACTGGGTCTTGACCTATCTCGGGATTCTGATCTTTGTTGGTCTGACGGCCTGGGATACGCAGATGATCCGGCGGATGAGCGAGTCGGCGGCCAGCGAGACCGAGGGCCAGCGAGTCGCGATCTTTGGCGCGCTGCATCTGTATCTCAATTTCATCAACCTGTTCCTGCTGCTGCTGCGCATCTTCGGCAACAACGACGATTAGTCGATTCATTGATTACAGCACAGCAAAACGAGCGGCCTGCGCCGTTCGTTTTTGCGTTAATCGCCCGTCTGTCCAGTTGCAGGCTCACGCCGGAACGATCCGACCTCCTGATTCGTTTCTCGGGCAGATAGATTCCATACGCAAAGGAGTGATAATCATGCGTAAACTGAGGCGCGTCTTTCTGCTCATGCTGTGTGCTTGCTGCCTGTCGGCCTGCACTGCGACCCAGCCGTTTACCACCCAGCAGGTCGTTGGCTCCATTCCAAACGATACTCCAGAGTCTGAGGTCATCAAAGCCCCGGCCACAGCGGCCGTCAATCAGACGATTACGCTTACCGTCAACACCTACGGCAGCTCAAGCTGTACCACGCCCGACGGCGCGCGGGTTGAGGTGAACGGCCTGACGGCCACCATCACGCCGCTCGATCGTATTCCACGCGGCGATGTCGCCTGCACGTCGGATCTGGCAGCTCGTCCACACACGGTTGAGGTAACCTTTGCCGAAGCCGGCGAGGCGGTCATCCGGGTAATCGGCCAGGGCTTCGAGAACGCGCAGACGGTCAAGGAGCAGCGCATAACCATCACGCAGTAGACCAGCACGATACAGCGGCAGCGCTAACGATCGACATCATCAAGCAATACAAAACGAACGGCAATCGCGCCGTTCGTTTTTGCATTATGCTGTGATATGACTGGCGCAAAGTTTGGGAGGGAACACTTCGCGCTGCTTATTCGTTTATGGGGGCAATCAGCACAGTGGAGGTATCCATGCGTAAGCTCCGCCTCGGTTGTCTGCTTGTTCTGTCGGCCTGCGTCCTGTCGGCCTGCGTGCCAAGACAAGCAGTCATTACCAAGCAGGTTGTCGGTCAGATCCCGAGCGACCGTGTTCCAGACCAAGTCATTCGTGCTCCAGCTACCGCGCCTGTCAATCAACGGATTACGCTTACCGTCAACACCTACGGCAGCTCAACCTGTAGAACTGCTGGTGGCGCGAATGTAGAAGTCGTTGGCTTGACGGCCATCATCACGCCGTTCGATCGACTGCCAGTCGGCGATGTCATGTGTACAGATGACCTGCGATCTCATCCCCGGACAGTGAATGTGAGGTTTGCCGAGCCAGGCGAGGCGCTGATCCGCGTGATCGGCCAGAGCTTTGACGGTAGGCAGACCGTCACGGAGCAGCGCATAACGATCACGCAGTAGGCCAGCACACAGCTACAGCGGCGCGGTCTCGCTGATCGTCGTGGCGATGCCGCGCTGCCTGGCCGCCTCAAAGAACGGCAGCGCCGGCACCGCGATCTCGGGCGGCAGCACGCCGCGCTGGTCAATCGCGCCGCCAGCCAGCCACTGCGCCACAATCGAGGGCGCGACGCCGGTCAGCAGATTGCCGCCGCTGGCCTTCCACTCGGGCTTAGCCCACGACTCCACATCCACCCGCACGATCACCGGCTGCCCGTCGCGCGTGCCTTTGACCTCGGCGACCATATCTTTGTATCCGCCGGGCTGCTTGGGCGCGGGCGCGGGCCGCTGGGCCAGAACCGCCAGCAGCGCATCACGCGGCGCGACACGTCCGCCGCGCATCTCGATCGGCTCGGTGGCGGCAAAGCCTAGCTCGCACAAAAACGCGATCTTGCGCAGCATCGCCTCGGGATAGCCGAAGAAGTTGATCTTGAAGAAAACCTCCTGCACGCCCTTGTCGCGGAACGAGATCGGCAGCGTTGCGACCTCGGAGTGCAGCGAGTGGTGATTGGCGACGTAGCCCAGCGGCTCGCGGTAGGCGTAGTACTCGGTCTCGCTGAGCGGCGCGACCTCCTGCCATCTACCGTCGCGAAACACCACCGGATTTTTGCTGACCTCGTCCAGGATCGTCTGGATCGAGTAGCCCCAGGTCAGCGGATCGTCGGGGTTGATGTGCGGGTTGTGAATGCCGTCGTAGATGCGAATATACTCGACGGTATCCAGCCGATCGCAGGCCAGCCGCGCCTGAAGATTGGTCACGCCGGGCGCGCTGCCCATGCCCAGCACCGCAGTAATCCCAGCCTCCTTGAACGCGTGGTGCAGCTCAAGCTGCTTGCGCGTGGTATGAAACAAGCCGCCCAGGTCCAGATAGTGTGTTCGTGCGGCCAGACAGGCGCGCATGATCGGCAGGTTGAAATAATAAACGCTGGCGTTGAGACAGGCATGTGCGCCGCGCAGCACCGAGGCCAGCGCGCCCTCGTCGGTGGCGTCCACCGTGGCAATGCTCAGCTTGTCGCCGCCGATCATCGCGATCAGCTGCTCGCCCGCCTGGTGATTCAGATCGGCGATCACGATCTCATCGACATGCTGCGCTTCGACCAGATCGCGCAGTGCGATCCGGCCCATCAAACCAGCGCCGCCCACAACCACAATCCGCATAAATCTTTGCTCCAGAGTATAAAACGCATGGCAGATAGCGTTTTCTCGGCACGAATTGTGCGCCATCCTTAAGAAGAACAACTAAACAAAGAACAAAGAACAGAATATTGATCGAGTCGCGTTTGTTCTCTGTTCCCTGTTCTTTGTTCTCTCAGGAGGAGCCATATGCCACTCTACTCAGACTATGAGCGCATCCGCTACGACGATCCCGGATT
>DASWTW010000215.1:0-11424 GCA_036401895.1 Herpetosiphonaceae bacterium
GGCTGGTCGAGCGCCACGAGATGCTACGCGCCGTCGTTCGCGCCGATGGAACGCAGCAGATTCTGCTAGAAGTGCCGGCCTACACGATCGCAGCGCTGGATCTGCGCGACCAGGACCACGACGCCCAGGCCACGCAGATCGCCACGATCCGTGAGCGCATGTCGCATCAGATGCTGCCGAGCGATCGCTGGCCGCTCTTCGAGATTCGCGCCACGCTGCTGGACGAGCGCCGCACGCGGCTGCATATCAGCATGGACGCGCTCGTCAGCGACGCGTGGAGCCGTCAGATCTTAGCCCGTGAGCTGTCGCTGCTTTACGAGCAGCCCGACGCCGCGCTGCCCGCGCTTGAGCTTTCCTTCCGCGACTACGTGCTGGCTGAGGCCGCGCTGTATGAGACCGAGCTGTATCGCAGATCGCTGGCGTACTGGCGCGAACGATTGGCGACGCTGCCGCCGGGGCCGGATCTGCCGCTGGCGCAGAATCCCTCGGCGCTGGATCGGCCGCGCTTCGTGCGGCGCAGCTCCCGCCTGGAGCCGGATACCTGGCGGCGGCTGCAAGCTCGGGCCGCGCGATCCGGCCTGACGCCCTCCGGCGTGCTGCTGGCGGCCTTCGCCGAGGTGCTGGCAGCCTGGAGCAAACATCCGCGCTTTACGATCAACCTGACGCTCTTCAACCGGCTGCCGCTCCATCCGCAGGTCAACGCGATCATGGGCGATTTCACCTCGGTCACGCTGCTGGCCGTCGATCTCGGCGGGCGCGACTCGTTTGCGGCGCGGGCGCAGCGGCTTCAGACGCAGCTCTGGGACGATCTGGACCATCGCTATGTGAGCGGCGTGCGGGTGCTGCGCGAGCTGGCGCGGACGCAGGATGGCCTGCCCAAAGCCGCGATGCCGGTCGTGTTTACGAGCACGCTGATCCAGGGCGCGGCCGGCCAGGGTCTTGCAGCGCTCAACCGCATCGGCGAGATCGCCTACAGCATCTCGCAAACGCCACAGGTCTGGCTCGATCATCAGGTCTTTGAGCAGGGCGGTGCGCTTGTGTTCAACTGGGATGCTGTCGAAGATCTGTTTCCCGCCGGTCTGCTCAACGTGATGTTTGGCGCGTACTGCGATCTGCTGGCGCGACTGGTCGCCGACGAGACCACGTGGCAGCAGCCGCCGGCCGGCTTGATCCCGGCTGAGCAGCTGGCCCAGCGCGCGGCGATCAACGCCACGGACGCGCCGATCTCTCAGGCATTGCTGCATACGCTGTTCACGGAGCAGGCGCGGCGGCAACCCGAGCAGACGGCGGTGATCACGACGACGCGCACGCTCAGCTATGCCGATCTCAACCGCCGGGCGACCGAGCTGGGCCACTGGCTGCGGGAGCGCGGCGCGCGGCCCAACACGCTGGTCGCGGTGGTGATGGAAAAAGGCTGGGAGCAGGTTGTCGCGGTGCTGGGCGTGGCCATGGCCGGCGCTGCCTATCTGCCGATCGATCCCAGCCTGCCGACCGAGCGTCTCCACTATCTGCTGGATCACGGGCAGGTTGCGCTGGCGCTGACTCAACCCTGGCTCGATCCGCAGCTTGCCTGGCCCGACACCATTCAGCGGCTCTGCGTCGATACGCTTGCGCTCGGCGCGCTCGCCGAGCAGCCGCTTGCGCCGGCGCAGCAACCGCACGATCTGGCGTATGTGATCTACACCTCGGGCTCGACCGGCCTGCCCAAGGGCGTGATGATCGACCATCGCGGCGCGGTCAACACGATTCTGGATCTCAACGCGCGCTTCGGCGTCGAGCCGCGTGATCGCGTGCTGGCGCTCTCGTCGCTGAGCTTCGATCTTTCGGTCTACGACATCTTCGGGCTGCTGGCTGCCGGTGGCGCGATCGTTATGCCGGATGCCGCCGCGCTGCGCGATCCGCGTCACTGGGCGCAGCTGCTGTCGCAGGAGCGCGTCACGATCTGGAACTCGGTTCCGGCGCTGATGGAAATGTTCGTCGAGTACGTCGCCGAGCGCCCGGCGCTGCATCCTGAGTCGCTGCGGCTGGCGATGCTGAGCGGCGACTGGATTCCGGTCACGCTGCCGGATCGGATCAAGGCGCTGCGCCCAAACATCGCGCTCTGGAGCCTGGGCGGCGCGACCGAAGCCTCGATCTGGTCGATCCTGTATCCGATCGCAGCGGTCGATCCGGCCTGGAAAAGCATTCCCTACGGCAAGCCGATGCTCAATCAGCAATTCCATGTGCTGAGCGAGTCGTTCGAGCCGGCGCCAACCTGGGTGCCGGGCCAGCTTTACATCGGCGGCATCGGCCTGGCTCAGGGCTACTGGCGCGACCCCGAAAAAACCGCCGCGAGCTTCATCACGCATCCGCGCACCGGCTCGCGGCTCTACCGCACCGGCGACCTCGGCCGCTATCTGCCCGACGGCAACATCGAGTTTTTGGGCCGCGAAGATTTCCAGCTCAAGATCCAGGGCTACCGCATCGAATTGGGCGAGATCGAGGCCGCGCTGGCGCAGCACCGGCTGGTCCGCAGGGCCGTGGTGAACGCGGTCGGCGAGCGTCAGGGCAGCAAACGCTTGGTCGCGTATGTCGTGCCGGAGCGCGAAGCTGAGACAGAGGATTCGCCGACCGTCAGGCTGCTCGATCCGCGCGAGCGTTTGCAGTTCAAGCGCCGTCAGCCCGGCCTGCGTCACGATCCCGAGCGCCTGACGATTCCGCTGCTGCGGCCGGAGCTGGACGCCGCCGCGATCGAGGCAGCGTATATTCGCCGCCGCAGCTATCGCCGGTTTTTGCCGTCGCCGGTGCCGTTCGAGCAGCTCAGCCTGCTGCTGAGTAGTCTGGCACAGCTCCCAATTCCGGGAGCGCCCGCGCCGAAGTATCGCTACAGCTCGGCGGGCAGCCTGTATCCCGTGCAGATCTATCTGCATGTCAAGCCGGATCGAGTCGCCGGCCTGAGCGCGGGCGCGTACTACTACCATCCGGCCGCGCATCAGCTTGTGCTCCTGACGCCGGACGCCGCGCTCGATCACCGGATTCACGGCCCGGCCAATCGCGCGCTCTTCGACGACGCGGCGTTTTCGATCTTTTTGGTAGCGCAGCTCAGCGCGATCACGCCGATGTATGGCGCCGACAGCTTGCGCTTCGCGACGCTTGAGGCCGGTGTGATCACGCAGCTGCTTGAAAGCGCCGCGCCGGAGCTGGAGATCGGCCTGTGCCAGACCGGAACGATCGATGTCGATCCGCTGCGCCGGCTGTTCGCGCTTGAGGAAAGTCACGTCTGGCTGCATGGCCTGGTCGGCGGCGCGATCGATCCGGCGCAGACGCGGCTGCCGGCGCTGCTTGCCGATGCCGAGGCGTATCACGAGCTGGCGGCGCTAGTCGATCGACCGGCGGCGGACGAGATGGAGAGCGACGTTCCGCTGCCTGCGCGCGAGCCGCTGCCCGACGCCGCGATCATCGCCGAGCTGCGCGAATTTCTCAAGACCAAGCTGCCGGCCTATCTGCTGCCGAGCGCGTTTGTGCTGCTCGATACGCTGCCGCTCTCCGCGAACGGCAAAGTCGATCGCCAGGCGCTGCCCAGCCCCGACACGATCCCCGGCGAGCAGTCCGAGGGCTTTGTCGCGCCGCAGAGCCAGGTCGAGCAGACGATCGCGCGGCTGCTGTGCGAGGTTTTGCAGCTGCCGCAGGTCGGCGTCAACGACAATTTCTTCGACCTCGGCGGCAACTCGATCCATCTGGTGCAGGTGCATGGCAAGCTCCAATCGGCGCTCAACGTCGAGATTCCGCTGGTCGAAATGTTTAAGCATCCTACGACGCGCGCGCTGGCAAGCTTCCTGAGCCAGGATCTGATCCCGCCCGCGCCGCCGCCCGCTGCCGAGCCCAAGGTCGATCTGGGCAAGCAGCGGCTCAGCCAGATGTTGAAGAGGAGTTCGCGGTGACCGACGCAGCAAGCTATACCGGCCTGGAGATCGCGATCGTCGGCATGGCCGGCCAGTTTCCCGGCGCGCGCAACATCGCCGAGTTTTGGGACAATCTCCGCACCGGCGTCGAGTCGATCGCGGCGCTGGCCGACGACGATCTGCGCGCGGCTGGTGTCGACGAGGCGCTGCTGAGCAATCCGGCCTACGTGCGGTCGCGGCCGGTGCTGGCGGATGCGGATCGCTTCGACGCGGCGTTTTTCGGCTACAGTCCGCGCGAGGCCGAGATCATGGACCCGCAGCAGCGTGTGTTTCTGGAGTGCGCGTGGCAGGCGCTCGAAGACGCGGGCTACGACTCCGAGCAGCTCGCGGGCGCGGTCGGCGTGTACGCGGGGCTGAATCTCAACACCTATCTGTTCAATCTGTACTCCGATCCACAGGCGATCGACTCCGCCGAGGGCTTGCAGGCACTGATCGGCAACGATAAAGACTATCTTGCCACGCGCGTCTCGTACAAGCTCGGGCTGAGCGGCCCCAGCGTCGGCGTGCAGACCGCGTGCTCGACCTCGCTGGTCGCGGTGCATCTGGCCTCGCGCGGCCTGCTGAGCGGCGAGTGCGATCTGGCGCTGGCCGGCGGTATTTCGATCAGCCTGCCGCAGACCGCCGGCTATCTCTACCAGGAGGGCGGCCTGTACTCCGCCGACGGTCACTGCCGCGCGTTCGCCGCCGAAGCGACCGGAACTGTTTTCGGCTCGGGCGTGGGCGTCGTCGTGCTCAAGCGGCTTCAGGATGCGCTCGACGATCGCGATACGATCCACGCGGTGATCAAAGGTAGCGCGATCAACAACGACGGCGCGTATAAAGTCGGCTTTACCGCGCCCAGCGTCCAGGGCCAGGCCCAGGTGATCGCGGCGGCGCAGAGCTTTGCCGAGGTCGATCCCGCGACGATCGGGTACGTCGAGGCGCACGGCACTGGCACACCGCTGGGCGATCCGATCGAGGTTGCCGCGCTGACACAGGCGTTTCGCGAGCAGACTCAGGGGTGCCAGTTTTGCGCGCTGGGATCAGTCAAAACCAATATCGGCCACCTGAACGCGGCGGCTGGTGTTGCGGGCCTGATCAAAACGGTGCTGGCGCTCAAGCATCAGCAGATCCCGCCCAGCCTCCACTTCGATCGCCCGAATCCCAATATCGATTTTGCCGGCAGCCCGTTTTTCGTCAACGCCGAGCTGCGCCCGTGGCCGGCGACCGGACAGCCGCGCCGCGCTGGAGTCAGCTCGTTTGGCGTCGGCGGAACCAACGCGCATCTGATTCTAGAGGAAGCGCCGCCGATTCCTGCCGTGTCGTCTGGCCGCTCGTGGCATCTGCTGCCGATCTCAGCCAGGATCGCCAGCGCGCTCGATGTGGCAACTGCGAATCTGGCTGCTCATCTGCGAGCCAATCCCGCGCTCGATCTGGCGGATGTCGCCTGCACGTTGCAGCGTGGCCGGCGCGCCTTCGACCAGCGGCGCTTCGTGGTCTGCCGCCAGCCCGACGATGCCGCGCACAGCCTGGAGACGCTCAGCCCGCAGCGCGTGTTTACGGCCCAGCAGCAGCCGACCGAGCGCGCTGTGGTCTTTTTGTTTCCCGGCGGCGGCGCGCAGCACACCGGCATGGGTCGCGAGCTTTACGAATCCGAGCCGCTCTTTCGAGAAACCATCGATCGCTGCGCGGCGCTGCTGCGTCCTCAATTGGGCTATGATCTGCGCGATCTGATCTTTCCCGACGATTCCCGAGCGGCGCAGGCGACTGAGCAGCTCAAGCAAACCTCGGCGGCGCTGCCCGCGCTCTTCACGATCGAGTACGCGCTGGCGCAGCTCTGGATGAGCTGGGGCGTCAGGCCGCAGGCGATGATCGGCCACAGTCTGGGCGAGTACGTCGCCGCCTGCCTGGCAGAGGTGCTGACGCTTGAGGATGCGCTGGCGCTGGTGGTATTGCGCGGCAAGCTGTTCGAGCAGCTGCCAGGCGGATCGATGCTGAGCGTGGCGCTGCCTGCTGAGTCGGCGCGCGATCTGCTCGACGATCGGCTGTCGCTGGCGGCGATCAACGGGCCGGTCAACTGCGTGATCGCGGGGTCGAACGACGCGATCGAGGCGCTGGCGGCGCGGCTGGCGCGGCAGGGCGTCGAGTTTCGGCGCTTGCAGATCGACGTTGCCGCGCACTCGCAGCTGGTCACGCCGATCCTTGAGCCGTTTACCGCGTTTGTGCGCGGCCTCAAGCTCCAGCCGCCGCGAATTCCCTACGTCTCGAACGTGACCGGCACCTGGATCACCGCCGACGAGGCGACCGATCCGCGCTACTGGGCGCGGCATCTGCGCCAGACGGTGCGCTTCGCCGATGGGCTGCACACGCTCTGCGAAACGCCTGATCGCCTGCTGCTTGAGGTTGGGCCGGGCCAGACCTTGACCACGCTGGCGAAATCACAGGTCGATCCCGCGCTGCCGGTGCTGGCGTCGATGCGCCATCCGCGTGACCGGCAGCCGGATCTGGCGGTGCTGCTGACCACGCTCGGCAAGCTCTGGCTGTCCGGCGCCAGGATCGATTGGGCCGTGCTGGCTGGCCGCGAGTCGCGCCGCGTACCACTGCCGACCTCTCCGTTCGAGCGCCAGCGCTACTGGATCGATCTCAAGCCGCGCGCCGACCACGCGCCCAAACGTCGAGCGGCGACGGGAACGCATGGGGCGAAGCAGCCAATCGCCGATTGGTTTTACGCTCCCTGGTGGCAGCGCTCACAGCCGCTTGAGCCGATGACTGACGAGCGCCGCAAGTGGCTGATCTTTACCGATAACTCCGGCCTTGGCTCGGCGCTGGCGGCGCGGCTGGCGGCGCTCGGCCATGACGTGCGCACGGTGCGTCCAGGAGCGCGCTTCGAGCGGCTCGACGACGGGAGCTACATCCTCGATCCGCGCCGCGCCGATGAGTATCACGCGCTGCTGGCGGATCTGCTCGCCGCAGACGCCGCGCCCAGCACCATTGTTCATGCCTGGAGCATCGACAATCCACGCGCCGAGCAGCCGGACGACGCGCAGGCACGCTTTGCGCAGGTTCAGGATCACGGCTACGAAAGCCTGCTCTTGCTCGCGCGGGCGCTGGAGCGGGCTGAGCTGGTGGCAGCTCAGGGCGGTGACGGCGTGCTGCGGCTGATTGTGCTCGCCAGCGGGCTGCACGCCGTCACCGGTAGCGAGACGATCGTGCCGGAGCGAGCGCCGCTGCTGGGGCCGTGCAAAACGCTGCCACAGGAGTATCCGCAGATTCGCTGCCGCTGCATCGATCTGGCTGCGCCGCGACCGGGAACACGCCAGGCCGAGACGCTGATCACGCAGCTGATCGCCGAGTGCGGTGTAGACGACGAGCCGGTGATCGCCTATCGCGGCACGCAGCGCTGGGTGCAAACGTTCCAGCCGCTGCCCCTGCCGGATACGAACGGAGCCGTGCTGCGCGAGCGCGGCGTGTATCTGATCACCGGCGGCCTGGGACGGGTCGGGCTGCTGCTGGCCGAGCATCTCGCGCGGACCTGCCGGGCGCGGCTGGCGCTGGTGGGACGAACCGCGCTGCCGCCGCGTGACGAATGGGAGCGCTGGCTCCAGGCGGAAAGCGCGCATACAGGATCTGACTCGATCCGGGAGCAGCTGCGCGCCGTTCAACGGTTGGAGCAGCTTGGTGCTGAGGTGCTGCCGATCCAGGCCGACATGGCGGATCTGGCCCAGGTGCGCGCCGCGATCGAGCGTGTGGATCAGCAGTTTGGCGCGCTGCATGGCGTGCTTCACGCCGCTGGTCCGGGCGTCGGGCCGGCGATCATGGTTCCGATCGCCGCGCTGGATCGCAGCGCATCCGAGACGCAGTTTGCGGCCAAAGTTCAGGGCGTGTATGCGCTGGACGCGGCGCTCGGCGATCAAGTGCTCGACTTCTGCCTGCTCTTCTCCTCGAACGCTGCCGTGCTGGGCGGCCTCGGCCTGACCGCGTTTGCCGCCGCGAATCTATTGCTGGATGCCTTCGCGATCAGCCGGAGCGCGACCAGCGCTACGCCCTGGATCAGCGTGAGCTGGGACAGCTGGCCGCGACCTGACGAGGCGGCGCTGCGGACCGGGATCGATCAGTATGCCATGACGGCCGATGAGGCGACGGCGGCGTTCGATCGCGTGCTCGGCTCGGACGTGACCGGCCAGATCGTCTGCTCCACCGGCGATCTCGACAGCCGCCTGGACCTCTGGGTGCGCCACTCTATCGACCAGGAGTCCGCGCTGGTGGAGGCTGCTCCGGCGCTGCACGCCCGGCCCACGCTTGGCACCGCCTATGCGCCGCCCGGCAACGAGATCGAGCGCGCGATTATTGCGATCTGGCAGGAATTGCTGGGCATTCAAGAGATCGGCATTCACGATCAGTTCTTTGAGCTGGGCGGCCACTCGCTGCTTGCCAGCCGGGCTGTTGCGCGGCTGCGCGAAGCGTTCCAGGTCGAGCTGTCGCTGCGGGCCTTCTTCGACGCGCCGACGCCCGCCGAGCTGGCCGAAGCTATTGCGCAGCTTCAGCCCACGCCCGACGACGAGGACTTTGAGCTGCTGGCGTTGATCGAGCAGCTTGAGGATGATCAAGTCGACGCCGAGCTGATTCGGCGCTTGGCTCAGGCCAATAGCTAGCGCCGGAGCCGATTCTTATAACCGTCGATCGAGAGGATCAGGAGTACTGATGGGCGATTTTTCGGAGCGATTCAACGCGCTTTCTCCCAAAAAACAGGAACTGTTACGCCTACTGCGCGCCGAAAAAGCGAAGGCTGCCGCTCCCGGCCCGACGATTCCGCGCCGGCCGCCCGGCGACTCCGCGCCGCTCTCGTTCGCACAGGAGCGGCTCTGGTTTCTGGACCAGCTTCAGCCGGGGAGCGCTTTCTACAACGAGCCGGTCGCGGTTCGGCTGACGGGCGCGCTCGACGTGGCCGCGCTCCACCAGAGCCTCAACGCGATCGTTCGCCGCCATGAGACGCTGCGCACCACGTTTGCGCCGCCGGAATCTGTGGACGGATCGCCGCGCCAGGTGATCGCGCCATCGTTGAAGATCGAGCTGCCGGTTCTTGATCTGCGTGGCCTGCCGTTGGCTGAGCGCGAGGCGGAGGCCGAGCGGCTGGGCGCTGCCGAGGTTGCGCGTCCGTTCGATCTCACGGCCGGGCCGCTGCTGCGCGCCGTGCTCCTGCGCCTCGCCGACGACGATCATATCGCGCTGCTGACATTTCACCATATCATTTTCGACGGTTGGTCGGCCGGTGTGCTGGTCCAGGAGCTGGCTACGTTCTACGCCGCGTTCGCCACCGGCAATCAGTCAGCGCCGCCGGAGCTGCCGATCCAGTACGCCGACTATGCCGTCTGGCAGCGCGACTGGATGGAGGGCGAAACGCTCGATCGGCAGCTCGACTACTGGCGGCGACAGCTCCAGGATGCTCCGCCTACGCTGGATCTGCCGACCGATTACCAGCGGCCGGCGCTGCAATCGTTTCGGGGCGCGCGAGAGACGCTCAAGCTTTCACCGGCGCTCAGCGAGTCGCTCAAGGCGCTGAGCCAGCGTGAGGATGCCACGCTCTTTATGACGCTGCTGGCGGCCTTCAACGTCTTGCTGTATCGCTACAGCGGCCAGGCGGATCTGTGTGTTGGGACGCGCATCGCCGGACGGAGCCAGGTTGCGACCGAGCGACTGATCGGCTTTTTTCTCAACGCGCTGGTGCTACGCGCCGATCTCAGTGGTAATCCATCCTTTCGCGAGCTGCTCGGACACGTGCGCGAGACCGCGCTCGGCGCGTATGCGCATCAGGAGCTGCCGTTCGAGAAGCTGGTGCAGGAGCTGCGGCCCGAGCGCAGCCTGAGCCATCAGCCGCTCTTCCAGGTGATGTTCGTGCTGCAAAACGCGCCGATGCCGCCGCTGGAGCTGCCCGATCTCACGCTGCGTCCGCTCAAGTTCGGCGGCGGTACTGCCAAGCTCGATCTCGATTTCGCGATGATCGAGGAGGCCGATAGGCTGAGCGGGCTGCTGGAGTACAACACCGACATTTTCTCGGCCGCGACGATTCGCCGCATGCTCGATCACTTCCAGGTGTTGCTCGCCGCGATCGTCGCTGATCCCGACCAGTGCATCGATCTGCTGCCGCTGCTGACCGACGCCGAGCGGCACACGCTGCTGGTGGAGTGGAACGCGACAGCGGCCGATTATCCCGGCGATCGCTGTATCCATGAGCTGTTTCAGGAGCAGGCGCGGCGCACGCCGGATGCCGTCGCGATTATCTGCCGCGATCAGCGCCTGACGTTTGCGGAGCTGGATCGGCTGACGAGCCAGGTGGCGCACCGGCTGCAAGCGCTGGGAGTTGGCCCAGAGACGCCGGTCGGCGTGCTGATCGAGCGCTCGCACAAAACGGTGGTGGCGCTGCTCGGGATTCTCAAGGCCGGCGGCTGCTACGTGCCGCTCGATCCGGCCTATCCGCCGTCGCATCTCGCGTTTGTGCTGGCGGATACCCGGCTGCCGGTGCTGATCGCCGAGGAGCGGCTGCGCGGCCTGGTGCAGCTCGAAGATCTCGATCATCAGCTCGTGGTGTTGCCCGTCGACGACTCGTGGTCGGCGGTCGCGTCCGAGCCCACGCATCTGCCAATCACGACGATCACACCTGATAATATATTTTACATAATGTACACCTCGGGATCGACGGGACAGCCCAAAGGTGTGGTTGTGGCGCAACGCCAGCTGCTCAATCGCTTCGCCTGGATGTGGCGCGCTTATCCGTTCGCGCCCGGCGAGGTGATGTGCCAGCGCACCACGGTCAACTTTACAGTATCGATCTGGGAGCTGCTCGGACCGATGCTGCGCGGCGTCCCGACCGTCGTCATCCCGGATGAGGTCGTGAAGGATGCGCGGGCGTTTGTCGAGGCGCTGGCCGAGGCGCGCGTCACGCGGATTGTGCTGGTGCCGTCGCTGCTCCAGATGATCCTCGACTCGGGCCTCGATCTGGCGCGGCTGCTGGCGCGGCTGACGCTGTGGAGCGTGTGCGGTGAGGCACTGTCGCTGGAACTGGTGCGCCGCTTTCGTGAACTGCTGCCCCATGCCGTGCTGCTCAATCAGTACGGCGCGTCGGAGATGAACGATACCGCTGTCTTCGATACGCGGCTCCAGCCCGTCGATCAGCCGTTCGTGCCGCTTGGCCGTCCGATTCCCAATCTCCAGATCTATCTGCTGGATCACCAGCTTCAGCCCGTACCGATCGGCGTTCCCGGCGCGCTGCATGTCGGCAGTGTGAGCCTGGCGCGCGGCTATCTCAATCGCCCGGACCTGACCGCCGAAAAGTTTATTCCGCATCCATTCAGCGGCCTGAACGGCAACCCGCCAGGATCACGGCTCTACAACACCGGCGATCTGGCGCGCTACCACGCCGACGGCACGCTTGAGTACCTCGGCCGTCGCGATCATCAGGTCAAGATCCGGGGCGTGCGCGTCGAGCTGGGCGAGATCGAAGCCGTGC
>DASWTW010000216.1:0-4928 GCA_036401895.1 Herpetosiphonaceae bacterium
CACGCCTGCGCCAGCGCCGTCAGCAACACATCGTTGATCTGCGTCTGATAGACCGCCGGCACGTCGTACAGGAGCGCGCGAGTCTCGTCTTCGCCAAGCGCCACCGCCACGCTGCGCGCCGACTCCAGGGTATTGACGCCGCCGGGATAATCCACCGGGAGCGCGGCGATCGTGGTGCGCGCCGGCGCCAGCCAGTAGGCCAGCTCCGCCCGCAAGGACTCGCTCTGCGCATACTCAGCCAGCCGCTCAGCCCACTGCCGGAACGACGTCGTCTTGGGCGGCAGCACCACCTGCTCGCCGCGCTGGAGCTGACCGTAGGCCGTCTGGAGATCCTCCAGGAGCACCCCCCAGGAAACCGTGTCGACCGCCAGATGATGGATCACAATCAGCAGCCGTCCCGGCTGATCCTGCCCCAGCGTAAACGTGCCCACGCGTACCAGCGGCCCGCTGTGCAGGTCCAGACTCGTCTGCAGTGCCGTGGCTGCTGCCGTGATCGCCGCCGCTTGCTCCTTAGGCGGGACAGCGCGGAGGTCGAACGCCTGCACCAGCGGGCTCGCGTCCAGCCCGGCATTGTGCTGCTGCCAGCCGTCCGCTGTCCGCTCAACGCGCAGTCGCAGCGCGTCGTGGTGCGCCAGCACGTGCTGCACCGCCTGCTCCAGCAGCCCGGCGTCGAGCGGCGATCGCACCTCGAAGAGCATCGCCTGGTTGTAGTGATGCGGATCGGGCAGATCCTGGGCGAAAAAGTAATGCTGGATCGGGGTGAGCGGGACGGGTCCGGTGACCAAACCCTGCTCGGCGGTCTGCTCGGACGCTGTTCCCGCTACCGCCGCCAGGCTGGCGACCGTCTGGTGTTGAAACAGCTGGCGCGGCGTTAATCGTAACCCGGCCTGGTTGGCACGCGCAATGATCTGAATACTCAAGATCGAGTCGCCGCCGAGGGCGAAAAAATTGTCGTGGATGCCGACCTGCTCCCGCCGCAGCACGCTGGCCCAGATCGCCGCCAGCTGTATCTCGGTCGCAGTCTGCGGCGCGGCGAACGTTTCCGCCAGATCCGGCCGCGCCGTATCGGGCGCCGGCAGTGCCTTGCGATCGACCTTGCCATGCGCCGTCAACGGCAGCGCCTCCAGGAACACGAACGCCGCCGGCACCATATACTCGGGCAGCCGGTTGAGCAGGAAGCTGCGCAACTCTGAAGAACCGGGTGCTCCCTGGGCGACTAAGAGCCTAGAACCGTCCGAATCATCCTCTAGGTTCTGGGTTCTAGGTTCTGGGTTCTCTCCCACGACATACGCTACCAACTGCTGCCCACCAGGGCCGTCCTCGCGCAGAATCACCACGCTCTCGCGCACGGCGGGATGCTGGCCCAGCGCCGCTTCGACCTCGCCCAGCTCGACCCGGAAGCCGCGCACTTTCACCTGCGCATCACGCCGGCCCAGGAATTCCAGGTTGCCGTCCGGCCGATAGCACGCGAGGTCGCCGCTCCTGTACCAGCGCTGGCCATCCAGCTCGACAAATTTCTCGGCGGTCAGATCGGGCCGATGGAGATACCCGCGCGTCACGCCTGCCCCACCGATGTACAGCTCACCGGCAACACCAATCGGCGCCAGGCTACCCCACGAGTCGTAGATGCGTAGCTGTGCGTTGGTCAGCGGCGTGCCGATCAGGTGCTGCGTAACCGAGGCGCGCTCCGGCACGCGGTACGAGGTACAGATGATCGTCGCCTCGGTCGGGCCATAGAGCACGCGGATCTCGGCCTGCCGAAACACGGCCTGTAGCTCGGACAGCAGCTCCGGCGGCACGACATCACCGCCGGTAAACACCATGCGGATATGATCGTAGCTGCTGGAACCCTGTTCGCTGGCACCAATCGCCTGCGTGATTTGCCGCATCAGACTGGGCACCGCGTGGAACACGGTACATGCGGCGAGTGTGCCCAGCAGCGATGGTAGATCGAGGATCTGCTGGTGGTCGAGCATGATCACCGTTCCACCGGCGAGCAGCGGGTTGAACAGCTCAAACAGGGCAATATCAAACGCCACCGAGGCCAGCCACGGCATGGTGTCGCCGGTGTGAAAGCCAAAGTGCTGCTGGCTGGCGTACAGAGTGGCGAGTAGGTTACCGTGCTCGACCTGCACTCCCTTAGGCGTTCCGGTCGAGCCGGAGGTGTAGATCACGTAGGCCAGGTGATTCGCTGTCACGCCGGACACGGGCGGTGTGTCGGGCAGCTGCGTGATCGACGACCAGGCAGTATCCAGATAGACCATCTGTGCGCGATCGGCCGGCAGGGTCGCCGCTAACCGCTCGTGGCTCAGCACCACCGCAACCTGAGAGTCTTCGAGCATGAAAGACAAGCGCTGCGCCGGATAGTTGGGATCGAGCGGGACATAGGCGCCGCCGGCCTTGAGAATGCCCAGCAGGCCGATCACCAGCTCCAGCGAGCGATGGAGGCACAACCCAACGCGCACCTCAGGGCCGACGCCCCGCTCGCGCAAGTAGTGCGCCAGCTGATTGGCGCGGCGGTCCAGCTCGCCATAGGTCAGCTGCGTGTCGCCATAGACCAGTGCGACGGCCTCGGGTGTGCGCGCCGCCTGCGCTGCGACCAGCTCATGGACACAGCGATCACGAGAATAACTCGCCTGAGTCATGCTCCAATTGACCGCGAGCTGCTGGCGCTCGTCCGCGCTCAAGAGCGGCAGCTGTGCCAGGCGCTGGCTGGGATCGGCCACGATTCCTTCCAGCAACGTCTGGAAGTGGCCCAGCATCCGCGCGATCGTCTCCGCCTCGAACAGGTCGACGGCGTACTCCAGTGTGCCCGCGAGACCGGCCTCGCTCTCGGTGAGCGAGAGACTCAGATCGAAGTTCACTGTGCCCTGCTCGACCATAAAGGGAACCAGCGCCAGATTCGGCAGCTCAAAAGGAGCTGTCGGCGCATTCTGAAGCGCGAACAAGACCTGGAACAACGGATGACGGCTCAAATCGCGCTCCGGCTGGACGGCGTCTCCAACCTGCTCGAAAGGCAGATCCTGGTGGTCAAAGGCGGCAAGCGCCACCTCGCGCACCCGCGTCAGCACCTCCTGGAATGGCGGGTTATCGCCGAGATCGGTGCGCAGCACTAAGGTATTGATGAAGCAGCCGATCAGATCTTCAGTCTCGGCCCGCGTACGATTGGCGATCGGCGAGCCGACCACGATGTCGGACTGGCCGCTGTAGCGAGCGAGCAAGATCTGCCAGGCCGCCAGCAGCGTCATGAACAGCGTCACGCCCTCGCGACGACTCAGTGCGACTAGCTCTGCGCTCAAGGCCGCAGGAAGCAGGAACGTGTGGACCGCGCCGCGGAACGAGGGAACCGCCGGCCGCAGATAGTCGGTCGGTACATCCAGCACCGGCGGATCGGCCAGCTGCTGCTTCCAGTAGTCGAGCTGCGCCGCCAGCACCGCGCCCGAGAGCCACCTGCGCTGCCAGAGCGCATAGTCGGCGTACTGGATCGGCAGTGCGGGCAGGGCTGGAGTCGTGCCTTCAGAAAAGGCTACATACAGCGTGACTAGCTCACGCACAAACACGCCCATCGACCAGCCATCCGAGACGATGTGATGCATCGTGAGCAGCAGCACATGCTCCTCAGCGCCCAGATACAGCAAGGAGACACGCAGCAGCGGTCCCTGCGCCAGATCAAAGGGACGCTGCACCTCCTCGGTCGCTAAGCGCCGCGCCACCGGCTCACGCTCATCCTCGGGAAGCGCCTCAAGATCGGTGAGCGGCAAGGGCAATGCCTGAGCCGGTGTGATGACCTGAACAGGCTGTCCGTCACTCAGCGTTGTGAACGTCGTCCGCAGCGCTTCGTGGCGCTCAACGATCGTGTCCAGGCTGCGCTTCAGCGCTACCACGTCAAGTCTCCCGATCAGACGGATGGCAGTCGGAATATTGTAGGCCGGGCTGTTGGGCTGGAGCTGATCGAGGAACCACAGCCGCTGCTGCGCGAACGACAACGGCAGCACACTGTCACGTGAGGCCGGCTGCGGTGGTGACTGGATGCCCTGCATACTTTGGCGAGCAACTTCGATCTGCCGGGCCAGGCCTGCGGCTGTCGGCGCATCAAACAGGCTGCGCAGCGGCAGCTCGACCTGGAACGTTGCGCGCAGCCGTGAGATGACCTGCGTCACCAGCAGCGAGTGCCCGCCCAGCTCAAAGAAGTTATCGTTGACGCCGATCCGCTCCAGGTGCAGCACATCGGCCCAGACGCCCACCAGCACCTCTTCGATCGGCGTGCGCGGGGCGACGTACAGGCTATCACGCACCAGCCCATCAGCATCCGGCGCCGGCAGGGCCTTGCGATCGACCTTGCCGTGCGCGGTCAGCGGCAGCGCGTCGAGCAGCACAAAGGCGCTCGGCAGCATGTAGGCGGGCAGCCGTTGCGCCAGGAAGCTGCGCCAGGTAGCGGACAGGCTTTCACCCCCCCACTCCGCAGGCGAGGCGGAGATGTCGATCCCTTTTTGGTCGGTTGTTCCGTTGTTTGTTTGTTCACCGACGACATAGACCACCAGCCGCGGGTCGCCGGGCGAGTCGGCCCGCAGCAGCACGGCCGCGTCACGCACGGCCGGATGCGCCCGCAGCGCCGCCTGGATCTCGCCCAGCTCGATGCGATAGCCGCGCAGCTTGACCTGCTCATCGGTGCGGCCCAGAAAGTCGAGCTGCCCATCGGGGCGCCAGCGCCCGCGATCGCCCGTGCGGTAGAGCCGCGCGCCCGCCTCGGCGGAGAAGGGATCGGGCACAAACCGCTCGGCAGTCAGCGCCGGTTGGTGGAGATAGCCGCGCGCCAGGCCGATGCCGCCCAGGTACAGCTCGCCCGCGACGCCGATGGGCACCGGCGCCAGCTGCGCGTCGAGGACATACACCCGTGCGTGGGCGATGGGCCGGCCGATCGCGGGATC